>JBEGLE010000225.1:0-5071 GCA_041183725.1 Pseudomonadota bacterium
TTGTGGAAATAGAAGAATTCCAAATTTTTAAACTCGGTTGTTGCAGCGCTGAATAGCTCTTCAACCAATTTGATGAACGGGTCCATTGATCCGCCGACGTCCAAGAATAACAAAACCTTCACGGCATTGCGCCGTTCAGGCCGCATCTGGATATCGAGATAGCCTTGTTTGGCCGTTCCGCGAATTGTTCCGTCTATATCAAGTTCTTCGGCAGCCCCTTCGCGGGCAAAGCGGCGCAAACGGCGCAGAGCAACCTTTATGTTGCGCGTGCCCAGTTCTTTGGTGTTATCCAAATTTTTGAACTGTCGCTGTTCCCATACCTTGATCGCGCGGCCATGCTTGCTCTCGCCGCCGATCCGCACGCCTTCTGGGTTATAGCCTGAATGGCCAAACGGGCTGGTGCCGCCAGTACCAATCCATTTGTTGCCCCCTTGATGGCGGTTTTCCTGCTCTTCTAGGCGCTTTTTCAGCGTCTCCATAATTTCATCCCACGATCCAAGCGCTTTGACTTTCTCCATTTCCTCTTCGGAGAAAAAACGCTCAGCCATGGCCTTTAGCCATTCTTCGGGGATATCGACGGGCTGCTGACCATAATCGGTCATCACGCCTTGAAAGACCTTGTGAAATACCTGATCAAAACGATCGAGTAGACCTTCGTCTTTCACGTAGGTGGCGCGTGAAAGATAATAGAACGCCTCCGGCGTTTGTTCGATCACCTGCTTATCAAGCGCCTCAAGCAACATGAGGTGCTCCTTGATCGAAGCAGAAATCCCCGCCGCACGCAGTTCATCAAGAAAATTGAGGAGCATGTCAGATAGCGATCAGGTGTTCCGTCGCGCCATGAAGGCAAGCCGTTCGAACAGCATGATGTCTTGCTCATTCTTAAGCAGGGCTCCGTGCAGTGGCGGGATCGCCTTGGTTGGATCGCGGTTTTGCAGAACATCCAGCGGCATGTCTTCATTCAGCAGCAGCTTCAGCCAATCGAGCAGTTCTGATGTGCTGGGCTTTTTCTTCAAGCCTGGCACTTCGCGTACTTCATAGAACACTTCCATCGCGCGGGTGACGAGTACCTTCTGGATCCCGGGGAAGTGGACTTCGATGATTTCCTGCATCGTCTCGTGGTCAGGGAATTTGATATAGTGAAAGAAGCAGCGGCGCAGAAAAGCGTCCGGCAGTTCTTTCTCGTTGTTAGAGGTGATCACCACAATCGGACGTTCTTTCGCGGCGATGCGTTCACCTGTTTCGTAAACGTCAAAGCTCATACGATCGAGTTCTTGCAACAGATCGTTAGGAAATTCGATATCTGCCTTGTCGATTTCGTCGATCAACAGCACCGGTAATTGGGGTGCCGTGAAAGCTTCCCACAGCTTACCCTGTTTGATGTAGTTGCGGATGTCGTGCACCCGCTCATCACCCAATTGGCCATCGCGTAGGCGGGCAACCGCGTCATATTCGTATAGTCCCTGGTGGGCCTTGGTTGTTGACTTGATATGCCATTCGATCAGCGGTGCTTTAAGGGCTTTAGATATTTCATGGGCCAAGACTGTCTTGCCAGTGCCGGGCTCGCCTTTTACCAACAATGGGCGGCGAAGAAGGACAGCGGCATTAACTGCAACCTTAAGATCATCGGTGGCAACATAGTTTTTTGTGCCTTCAAAGCGCATCTGTTGAACCATTCTATTGTTATGCAACATTGCTAAACTTGAGTATTATTACCACTGAAAGCAAGGGCAACCTCAAGCAATCAGGCGTCGATCATATCCGGATCCAGTTCGCTTGCGCGGTTCTGAATAAACATGAAGCGTTGCGCCGGATCACGGCCCATCAGCCGGTCAACCAGATCCTTTACAGCGGCCCTGCCTTCATATTCAGGGGGCAAGGTAATGCGCAGGAGGCCACGGGTCTTTGGATCCATCGTGGTTTCGCGCAATTGCTGGGGGTTCATTTCGCCCAAGCCCTTGAACCGGCCGACATCCACCTTCTTGCCCTTGAACTTTGTCGCTTCCAGTTCGGCGCGGTGGGCATCGTCACGGGCATAGGCGCTCTCTTTGCCTGACGTCAGACGGTAGAGTGGTGGCTGCGCGAGGTAGAGATGCCCGCGCCGCACAATGTCTGGCATTTCCTGAAAGAAAAAGGTCATCAGCAGAGTGGCAATGTGGGCCCCGTCCACATCAGCGTCAGTCATGATAATGATGCGATCATAGCGCAGTAAATCAGGATTGCAGTCCTTACGGAACCCACAGCCAAGCGCGAGGCCAAGATCGGCAATTTCGCTGTTGGCCCGAATTTTATCAGCCGTTGCACTGGCAACGTTCAAGATCTTGCCACGGATCGGTAGGATGGCTTGAGTTTTGCGGTTGCGTGCTTGCTTGGCACTGCCGCCAGCGGAATCGCCTTCTACGATGAAGAGTTCAGTTTCGCCTTCACCCTCACCAGAGCAATCGGTAAGCTTGCCGGGCAGACGCAGCTTGCGGGCGTTGGTGGCGGTCTTGCGCTTAACCTCTCGCTCTGCCTTGCGGCGCAGGCGCTCGTCCATCCGGTCAAGCACATGGCCTAGCAAAGCCTTACCGCGCTCCATGTTGTCAGACAGGAAATGATCGAAGTGATCGCGCACTGCGTTTTCAACCAACCGCGCCGCCTCAGGGCTGGTCAGGCGGTCCTTGGTTTGGCTTTGGAACTGCGGATCGCGAATGAACACCGAAAGCATCGCCTCACACCCGGTGACGATATCTTCAGGAGCAATGTCTTTGGCTTTTTTCTGGCCAACCAATTCAGCGAAGGCACGAATGCCTTTTGCCAGCGCCGCACGCAGCCCTGCTTCGTGGGTGCCACCATCGGGGGTGGGGATCGTGTTGCAGTAATAGGAATACGAGCCCTCTGACCACAGCGGCCAGGCGATTGCCCATTCTACGCGGCCTTGCTCTTCCCCAGGAAAGTCTTGGCTGCCCGAAAAGAACTGGGTTGTAACGCATTCACGTTGGCCGATTTGTTCGGCCAGATGATCAGCCAAGCCGCCCGGAAACTGGAATACAGCTTCGGCCGGCACATCTTCTGATGCCAGTGCAGGCGCGCACTTCCAGCGGATTTCAACGCCTGCAAACAAATAGGCTTTGGAACGTACCAATTTAAACAAGCGTGCTGGCTTGAACTTGGCATCAGCGCCGAAAATCTCAAGATCGGGAACAAAGGTTACCGATGTGCCGCGCCGATTTGGCGTGCCACCCAGCCGCTGTAGCGGTCCCGTGGGTAGGCCGCGCGAGAATTCCTGCGCGAACAATTCCTTGTTCCGTGCCACTTCTATGCGCGTAAGGGTGGACAAAGCATTGACCACCGAAACGCCAACCCCGTGCAGACCGCCGGATGTGGCATAGGCTTTGCCAGAAAATTTGCCGCCTGAGTGGAGCGTGGTGAGGATCACTTCCAAGGCTGATTTGCCCGGATACTTCGGGTGCTCATCAACCGGGATGCCGCGCCCATTGTCGGTAATTGTAACCCGGTTACCTTCATCCAGTGTTACTTCAATGCGGTTGGCATGGCCGGCAACGGCCTCGTCCATCGCATTGTCGAGAACTTCAGCAACCAAGTGGTGAAGCGCGCGTTCATCGGTGCCGCCGATATACATGCCGGGGCGCCGCCGGACGGGCTCAAGCCCTTCCAGTACTTCGATTGCAGAACCGTCATAGGCTTCGCCACCAGATTTGGGCAGCGCATCGAACAGGTCATCAGACATAACCCAGACCCTAGGACGGGCAGGATTCCTCGTGCAACCCAGAAGCCAGAGTTATCGTCAGGCGCGGTGAGGCTGGGTTACTTGCCAAAGCCTGTGGGGGCTGGACTGACCACAGATGTGCCGCCTGCGCGCAGTTCAATCACATCAAAGGTACGTTCAACCACGCCTGTGCTAGTAAAGCGAAGCGGCCCATCAACGCCTAAGAATCCTTGTGGATCATACAGCCGCTCAGTGGGGAACAGGCTTCCCGGTTTCCAATCCTTTGATACGCGTAGGGTCAGCAAAACGGCATCATATCCTAAAGTGGCTATGCGATAAGGCGCGATGCCAAAGCGGCTTTTGTAGCTTTCTGTAAAGCGCGTAAACCGGGCGTTTGACAGGGCTGAATACCATGATCCCCGCAGGGCAGGACTGGTGGCTGTTGCCGTATCGCCATTCCACAATTCTGTGCCAAGCAGACGCGGAGATAAAGTTCCGACTGCGCGTAATTGTGGAGCGGCCAATATGGCAAAGCGGCCACCATCTGCAATTAGCACAGCATCGAAGCCACCTTTGGCTTTTAACCGCTGAGCCGCACTGATGATTGACGTATTACCACGTGCATAGGGAAGCGTTGCGATAACCGTACCGCCGACTGCCTTCACTGATGTGGCGAAAGCATCCGCTGCGCGTGCGCCATATTCGCCATCTGGCAGCAGGGCGGCGAAGCGTTTGGCGCCCTGCGAATGGGCATAACTGACCGTGCGCGCAATAGAATCGCTGGGTAGGCTTCCCATGATGAATACATCATGGCCTGCAACAGACAGGTCGTTTGAAAAAGAAATAATCGGAACCTTGGCTGGGCTGGCAATCTTTGCCACAGCGGCCACATCATCACCCAATAAGGGGCCAAGAATAAGTGTGTTGCCATCGGCAATTGCGCGCGTGGCTGCTTGGGCAGGGTCAGCACCCGTATCATAGGTGGTGATCCGCAGGTCAGTGGCATTGGTGTCCAGCAAAGCCATGCTTGCCCCATTGGCCAAAGCCTGCCCTACGGCGGCATTGGTGCCACTTACGGGTACTAACAATGCGATCCTATGGCGCATTTGATCGGTGGGCAGAGCCGTAGCGCTTGGTTGTTCGGGGGCGGGTGGGGCACGATTAACCTTTGGACCGGCTTGGCAAGCTGCCAGCAGAGCTACCCCAATTAGTGTAACAAGAGCGCGAAAGCTTCGCTTCATGTCGATCATTGCTTGCCGCTCTCCTCAGGGCAGTCCATTGAGCAGCCATGCAAGCGCCGCTCCAACCCGGTCTTTACATTGTCGCCACGCCGATTGGCAATCTTGGTGATATAACACTGCG
>JBEGLE010000226.1:0-3619 GCA_041183725.1 Pseudomonadota bacterium
GATACGCTAGCGATGGGCGTTTGGGGCACGTGGTGGGCAATGCGCGCCGCCTTCCCCCACATGAAAAAGCGCGGCGGCGGCACGGTGGTGAATTTCTATTCAATCGACGCAGATACCGGGGCTTGGCTGCATTCCGATTACAACATCAATAAGATGGGCTTGCTGGGCCTGACCCGTAGCGCCGCGGTGGAATGGGGCAGGTTCAATATCCGCGTTAATGCCATTGCCCCTACCGGCATGGGGCAGGTTTTTGCACAATTGGTTAAAGACGTACCGGGCTTCCTCGATATGGCCACATCCACCAACCCGTTGAAACGAGCTGGCGATCCGGAACAAGATATCGGGCCAGTTGTGGTGTTTCTGGCATCCGAAATGTCGCGTTTCGTTACCGGCGAGATGATCAATGTCGATGGTGGTCAGAATCTGCCCGGCTATGTCAGCATTCCACATAACCTTGAAGACATGGAAAAGGGCGCGGCATGAGGTTGGCTGTTGCCGAATTGGTGGATGATGCCGTCCCCGAAGTCGAGCTTTCACCAAGCGTAATCCGCATCCTCAGCGGCGCGCTGGATGCCATTGCCGCGCGCGGAGTTAAGCGCCTGTCGATGAGCGACATAATCGATGCCAGCGGCGTCTCTCGCGGGACGCTGTATCGCTATTTCTCTAACAAAGATCAGGTTCTTTCTGCGGTTGCGGAATTTGTCTGCACGGGTTTTGAAAACGGTATTCGCGAATCTGGAAAAGGGATCGATGATCCGATCTTGCGGCTTAAGGCGGTGATGCAATTCTACGCGCGCTATACCGACGAGAATTCGCCGGGACGGGTTTTTGAAGTCGAACCAGCCTTCCACCTCGCTTTCTTCCGCAGCCGTTTTGCACGCTACAAACAGGCGGTTCTTGAGGCGCTTGAACCGACCTTTATCTACATTGAAAGCCTGCTTGATCGGCCGATGCACCGCGATGGGTTTGTTGAAGCACTGGTACGGCACCAGCTCAGCACCTTGCTGGTACCCGCCAGTGACGATTGGAAGCAGCTTTGGAACGACACAGCAGACAATATCCAGAAATGGGCCTTGGCACTTGCGGCCTCACGAAATTGAGCAGGAAAGGAATATCCTAATGGCGACTGCAGCTAAGCTTGATACGACTGATTTCACAACCTTTGCAGACAAGGCAACGGCAGATGCCATGGTTGCCAAAGCGATCGCTTTGCGCCCGCTGTTAATGGCCGAAGCTGCGGCAGGCGAAGCCCAGCGCTCGCCAACCAAGGCGGTGGAACAAGCCCTGTTTGACAACAATATCCTGAGCGCCTTGCTGCCCAAGCGCCTGGGCGGTGTTGGCCTGTCGTTTACTGATTTCTGCCGGATGCAGATTGAGGTAGCCAAGGGAGATCCCGCGATCAGTTGGGTTGTGCAAATCATCAACGGCACCAGCTGGGTTACGAGCCTCGCCCCTGACAGCGTGCAGGATGCCGTTTTTGCCAATGGCCCAACCACGGTTTGCGGCGCCTACAACCCACCGGGCAAAGCGCGCAAGGTTGAAGGCGGCTGGATTATCAACGGTGCCTGGCCCTACACCTCTGGGTCGCGCCAATCGAAATGGGTGCAGCAGGGCGTGGTTCTGGAAGGCTATGATGGCCCGGTCGTTCCCGGTATTTCCATGTGCTATATGCCCTTTAGCGACCTAACCATCAAAGACTCTTGGTATGTTACCGGCATGCAAGGCACCGGTTCGGATACCAGCATAGCTACGGATGTTTTCATCCCCGAAGGCCAGATGGTCTTGATGGACGAACGCGCCGGGCAAATTGACCGCACGAAGCGCCACTTTGGTGCGCCTTCTGATCTGCTTCCCGTTGTGCCGGTGGTGCGGACAACCGGCATTGCCCAATTGATTGGCGCGGTAGAAGCCATGTTGGAAATCGTCCGTGAAGAGGCTGCCAAGAAGCCCGTTCTGACCACCATTATCGGCCCGCGGACCAATTCGGGTGCCTATATGCGCGATCTGGGCGAAGCCGCGGCCATGCTTGATACGGCCAAGCTGATCCTTTTCCACTTGGTTGGCGATTTTGACCGTGTCGGCTTGACTGACGGGGTGCTGACTGTGGACGAAAAGGCGCGCCATCGTGCCCAATGTGCCCAGATGATCAAGCTGATCCATTCCGCTTCGGAATCGCTCATGTTCCTCTCCGGATCATCGGCATTCTCGCTTGAGAAACCGATCAGCCGCTATTGGAAGGACGTGTCGATGGGCCTGCGCCACATCCAGAACATCCCGACGATCGGCTATGAAATTTATGGCCGCAATATTGCCGGCGGCGATATGATTTCGCCCCCCGGAGCTTACTAAGTATCCCTCAAAATTCTGTGGGCCTGTGGCGGCATAGTGTCACAGGCCCACACTATTCAGCTTTCTGATTTGGTCAGGACCTGCTGAATACGGAATGGTTTAAATCCCATCCTCTGTATATTTATCGCAGTTGCTTCAGGCTGGCATGAGGCGCTGTGTAAAGAAAGACAAGATCTCGTCGCGTGCCTCAACCGTTGGCTGACCCACTTCGTCAATCAAGTGCAATGTCACCACACTGTGCGGAGTCTTGAGCGGTGAATCGGGGTTGGCGGCAGAATCGGGCAAAACCTTGCCAACAAACCGATCGCCCAGGGCTTCGCTGAAAGCAGCGAACCGTTCAGCGCGACAGAAACTATCCCCTTCAAAGCGATAGGACAGCACGGTCAGGTCTTCCGCTTCCATCCGCGCTTTCACAGCCGCCAATTCTTCAGGAGCAATGGCCAAGCCCGCTGGATTGTGCATCGGCATTGATGGCTGCGACATGACCGGGGCGACAACCGCCTTTTCCAACATCATCGAAAGGGCGAAATTGCCTGTGAAGCACATGCCAATCGCCCCCACGCCTTTGCCGCCACATTCTTTATGCGCGTCTGCCGCCAAGCCCCGAAGCCATTGCGTTACCGGGCTGGAAGTATTGCTGGCAAAGGCGCGGAATTCCTTACTGATGCAGGCACGCGCCAAGGTAACCATAGCCTTGCCATTACTGGGCAGCACACCATCTTCGCCAAACAACGAAGGCATGAACACCGTAAAACCAGCATCCCGCACCCAGCGCGCAAAACGGGCGACATAAGGGCTAATCCCAGGCATTTCAGACATAACGATCACGGCCGGGCCATGGCCTGAAACATAGACCCGTTTGGTTCTACCCAACAGGGTTACCTGGCGCACAGAGAAATCATCAAGCGGATCACGAAAGTCTGGATCTATTTTTGCCACTTTTGCTTCCTCTGGTTAATCGAACCGACAGGCATCCTCGAAATCAAGTCGTGGGTTGCGCGGAAGCAAGCTGTCTTCGCGCCCATAACCCAGAGTGCAGATGAAATTGGCCTGCCAGCGACCATCTGGCATGAAAATGGAATTCAGTTTGGCGGCATCAAAACCAGACATCGGACCACAATCTAGCCCAAGCGCCCGCGCCGCCATAATCAGGTAGGCCCCTTGCAGCGGTACATTGCGGGCCAGCATATCAGTAATCAGCGCATCTTTGCCGGCAAACACCGCTTGATAATCGCGCGACGGGAAAAGCTTGGGCATTTCATCGTAAAAC
>JBEGLE010000227.1:0-3261 GCA_041183725.1 Pseudomonadota bacterium
AGTCTGCCGCGCGCCAAGCAGGCATACCGATCTGCTTTGATGGCAATTATCGCGCCCAATTGTGGTCGCAGTGGAACAGCAACCCGCGGGATATCTTGCGCGGTCTGGTGGCCGATGCCGAAATTCTGATTGGCAATCACCGCGATATTTCTTTGCTGCTGGGCAAGACCTTTAGCGGCGATGGCGCTGATCGGCGGCGCGAGGCGGCTGAGGCAGCCTTTGCCGCTTTCCCCAATCTGCAACTCATCGCCTCTACTGCCCGCGAAATCGTGACCTCGGATCACCATCGCATCGCGGCCCGGGTTGATAGACGCGAAACGTGGCATCAAACCGACGCTTTGGATGTTACCGGCATCGTTGATCGGATCGGCACGGGCGATGCTTTTGCGGCTGGGGTTCTGCATAGCTGGCTGGAGAGCGGCAAGGCGCAGACCATGGCCGAAACGGGCCTTGCCCTGACAGCGCTTAAGCACTCCATTCCGGGGGATGCCTGTTTGATTAACCGGGCAGCCCTTGCAGGTTTTTCGGCAAGTGGGGGCGATGTTCGGCGCTGACGGCTGGAGCCGCCGCGCCATGCTGGCGGGCAGTGGTGCGCTTGCGGTAAGCCCGGCACTTGGCGCTGAGACTGGCGACAGGGTCAGGGCGGCCCTGGGTATCCGCTATGGCCGCGCCCGGCGCTTCATGCCGCCAGAGCCGGTTGCATGGAGCGATGCCGATCTGACCACAGCCCAGAGTTTTGGCCCCGCCTGCCCACAGGCTGGAGATCGCTATCAGCCGCAGAGTGAAGACTGCCTGTTTCTGAATGTCTGGGCGCCCACGCGCCCCACAAACCAACCGCGACCCGTGATGGTTTATATTCATGGCGGTGCCTATTCATCCGGCTCGGTTACCGATCCGATCAACGATGGTGCGCGGCTGGCCCGACGGGGTGATGTGGTGGTGGTGACGGTTAATCACCGGCTGCATGCCTTGGGCTATCTCTATCTGGCCCAGCTTGATCCGCGCTTTGCGGATAGCGGCAATTGCGGCCAGCTTGATCTGATCTGCGCCCTGCAGTGGATCCAAAGCAACATTGCCGCCTTTGGCGGGGATCCAGGCAATGTTACCCTGTTTGGCCAATCGGGTGGGGGCGCCAAAATCGCCACCCTTATGGCCATGCCCGCGGCAAAGGGATTGTTTCACAAAGCCATTACCATGAGCGGCCAGCAAATCACCGCCAGCGGCCCGCTCCACGCCACCCAGCGGGCTGAGGCTTTTCTCGCCAAGCTGGGGGCTGGTATTGATCCCGCAGCGGCCCCAATCGCGCAAGTGATTGCCGCGCTGTCTGCCATCGATCCGATCCTTGGCGGCGGTGTCTATATGGGGCCAGTGCTGGATATGCGCAGCCTGTCACGCCATCCATTTTGGCCCGACGCCGCGCCGCAAGGCCATGGCATAGCGATGATGCTGGGCAATACAGTGGCGGAGACCCGCGCGTTCTTCCCGCCCGAACACCCCAAATTCCAAGGACTGGATTGGAGCAATCTGGCGGCGCGCGCCGGGCCAGAGATGAAGGTTGATATCAGTCCCGATTGGGTGGTCGCCCAATTCCGCGCCCGCTATCCTGCGGCCAGCCCTGCGGAGCAATTTCACCGCATAGTCACCGCTGCGCGCAGCTGGCGGGGGCAAGTTATCGAGGCTGAGGCCCGCGCCGCAGCCGGCGTGCCAGCCTATGTCTATCAGCTTGATTTTGAACAGGCCAAGCACACCGATGATATTGGCCTGTCGTTTGGCACCATGCCAAGGCCCTCGCCGACACAACAAGCCATGAGCGACAGGGTTATGGATGCCTTTGTCCGCTTTGCCCGCAGCGGCAATCCCGGCTGGGCACCCTATGATCTGGACCAGCGCCAGACCATGATATTCGACACAGACAGCCGCGTGGTTAGCAACCCGCGCCAGTGGGAACGCGAACTGTTTGCCCGCGTTCCCTATATCCAGCCGGGTTCTTAATTGCCCTTAGGGCTTGGCGCGCATCGCCTTATCGCGTTCCGAGAGCTTTTCTTGCGCCCCCACCTTTTGCCCCGGGTAGCGGGCAGATTTTGGGGTCATATCATCCAGGTTCCACGCCGCCGGATCGAAAGCGGCTTGGGTTGAGGCGGGCTGCGGATAGCCAGGGCCGACCTGATGTTCATCGTCGATAATCTCGCCGCGGCCTTCGGCAACGAAGAACAGCACGCGAATATCATCGGGCGCCCGATCCCATGGGCGGGCTCCTGCCGTTTCCAGCACGCTGGTTTCCACGGCTTCTGATGGCAACACGGCAAAGCCGGTCGGCTTGGCTAACGGTGCCTTGGCGACAATTAGCTTAGCCTTGGTTTCGCCATAGCGGCCGAACAGGGGCAGGGGCTTGCCAAAGCGATCAACAGCGCGGTTGTCTTGGCCGTAAAAGGCCAGATCGCCGTCGCCGCCCAGTGTCAGAAAGGGCAGGCCAACATCCGTGTTGTTCCCGCCACGCATAACATTGCCAATCGCGGTGATTTCACCCGTGACATAGGGGTGGCCGGTCCATTCCAGATTCATCAGGTTATAATGCACAGCGCGGTGACCGGGATTGTAGATCAGGTTATTTATCATCAAAACTTGCGCGCCACCTTTTACCAGCGGCGAACGTTCAACATTATGGGCAAAGACATTGCGATAAAACACGATCCCTGTGGTGTTATCGTGAATGAGCGATCCCTTTGAATGTTCTCCCTTGGGGTGGCTGGAAAAGGCCAAGCCTTCTGCCGCCAAATTATCACGAAACAGAATATCGTGGCTGGTATGGGCGCGCCATTCTTGCACGTCCTTGCCATCGAAGCGTGGGCCAGAGGCAGACATGTTTTCATCCAGCGCCCACAGGAAGCTGCAATGCTCGACAATCACATTATGCGCTGCAACGGTTGAAAAGGCATCGGCTTCCCAGCCTGAGAAGTGCGGTTGATTATCGCCGCCAGTCATAACCCGAATGTGGCTTAGGATAACATCGTGCCCTTTCAGGTCGATGCCGCCACGGATGATAGTGATGCCCGGAGAAGGCGCGGTTTGCCCGGCAATGGTCAGATAGGGTTCGCTGATTGTCAAAACGTCGCGGCCCAGATCAATCACGCCGCCCACTTCAAACACCACGGTGCGGGGGCCTTTGGCCTCTACGGCTTCTCTAAGCGACCCCGGACCATCCTTGGCAAGGGTGGTAACGCGGATGATTCGCCCGCCTGCTCCGCCGTGGGTGGGCAGGGC
>JBEGLE010000228.1:0-7332 GCA_041183725.1 Pseudomonadota bacterium
ACAAGGATTGGGGCCGCTGCGATCTCACCTATATCGAACTGGCCGAAGGCACGGCTGTTGCCGGGGTGTTTACCCGCAACGTCTGCTGTTCCAGCGAAGTCGAACTGGGCCGGGAACAGGTAAAAGGCGGCAAGGCCCGGGCCTTGGTGGTCAATGCGGGCAATTCCAACGCCTTCACCGGCTATCGCGGGCGCGAGGCGGTGGAACAGATCAGAGATCAGGTCGCCAGCCATCTGGGCTGCGCGGCCAGTGCGGTCTTTGTCTCCTCAACCGGGGTGATCGGCGTTCCGCTGCCCAAAGACAAAGCCCGCGAAGGCGTGACCAAGGCCCTGAGCGCCGCAAGCTGCACGTGGGAAGATGCCGCGCGCACCATCTCTACCACTGACACCTTTCCCAAAGGGGCAACGGCGCAAGCCGTGGTTGATGGCAAGACCATCACGCTGTCCGCCATCATCAAGGGCAGCGGCATGATCGCCCCCGATATGGCCACCATTCTGGGCTATATCTTCACCGATGCCGCAATCGCGCCAGACTATCTGCAAGACCTGCTCTCTGCCGCCAACACCACAAGCTTTAGCTGCATTACCGTGGATGGCGATACGTCAACCAGCGACACAGTGCTGGCATTTGCCACTGGCAAGGCTGGCAACCAACCCTTGACCGGCGCAGACAGCCCGGGTGCCGATGCCTTTGCCGCCGCGCTGGGCGATGTGTGCCGCCAGCTTGCCCACTTGGTCGTGCGCGATGGCGAAGGCGCGCAAAAGTTCATCGCGGTAACTGTAACCGGCGCCGTGTCTGATGACAGCGCCCGCCGGGTTGGCCTGTCGATCGCCAATTCCCCCTTGGTCAAAACCGCCATTGCGGGCGAAGATGCCAATTGGGGCCGCGTGGTTATGGCCGTGGGCAAGGCTGGCGAACCGGCTGACCGTGACAAGCTGTCCATCGGCTTTGGCGGCGTGTGGGCCGCACGCGAAGGCGTGCCGCTGGCTGATTACGATGAAGCCCCGGTTACCGCCCACCTAAAAGGGCAAGACATAAGCATTTCCGTCGATCTGGGCCTTGGCGAAGGCACGGCCACGGTGTGGACCTGCGACCTCACTCACGGCTATATTTCGATCAACGCCGATTATCGGAGCTAATGCGGAAGCTGGCTGCGCGGCATCCTTCGGCAGGATCGGGATGAGCGGGATTAGAGACAAAATAACTTCACAAAGCCGTCACCGCAAGGCACCAACCCCGCAAAGGCCGGACAATGACAGACACCCTCACCACTGCGGTCCATGCCTTGATGCGCGAGGCGGCTAACCGCGCAATTCTGCCGCGCTATCAAACGCTGGCGGCCCATGAAATTGATGCCAAGGCCGCTGACGATGTCGTGACCATTGCCGATCACGAAAGCGAGGCCATTCTGGCTGAAGGTCTGGCCCGCCTGCTTCCCGATGCAACAATTGTTGGCGAAGAGGCCTGCCACGCCAATCCCGCGCTGATGGACCGACTGGGGGATGCCCTATGCTGGATTATCGATCCGCTGGATGGCACCAACAATTTCGCCGCTGGCAAACCGCCCTTTGGCATTCTTGTCGCGCTGGCGGAAAAGGGGGAAACGGTCGGCGGCTGGATCTATGATGTCCTGACCGGCCGGTTCTGCCATGCCTTGCGCGGCCATGGGGCCTTTGTTGATGGCCAGCCCATCCGTGCCCAAGCCAGCAGGAAAACCCCGCCAATTGCCGCCATTTCCTTGGTATTCGCTGATCCAGCCCAACGTGCGGCGCTGAAAACCCACATCACGCCCCATTATACCTGCGTCGATATTCCGCGCTGCGCCGCAGAACAGTATCCGCGGCTTGTCTTGGGCACCAACGATGTCTCGATTTTTGAACGGACGTTAGCTTGGGATCACGCCGCCGGTGTGCTGTTTGTCAACGAGGCCGGCGGCAAGGCCGCCCGCCCCGATGGCCGCCCCTTTCGGGTTGATGAACACTTGCAACCCGGCTTGATCGGCGCAGCCAGTCCGGCCCTGTGGGACGAATTGGCAGAGCGCATGGCTGGGATGTGATCGGGATATAGAGGCTTACTGAATCACCCAAAATCCGCTCGTCCTGAGCCCGTCGAAGGGCGTCGCACCTAGCCTAAACCTCGCGCGACAGCCTTCGACACGCTCAGGGTGAGCGGGTGCAGGTAGAGTGGCAAAAGTGCTTAAAGCGCGCCTTCCAGCCAAGCCTTAAGTTGGCTCTTGGGGGCAGCGCCCAGCTTTTGCGCCACTTGCTGGCCATCCTTGAACAGGATCATCAGCGGGATTGATTGCACGCCAAAATCGCTGGCGATCTTGGTGTTTTCCATGATGTCGACCTTGGCGATCGTGACTTGTCCTGCCAGTTCTTCCGAAATCTCTTCCAAGGCTGGGGCAATCATCTTGCACGGACCGCACCAATCAGCCCAGAAATCAACCAGAACCGGCTTATCGGACTGAAGAACATCGGCGGCAAAACTGGCATCGGTTACGGCGATAGTCGACATGGTGAAAACTCCTGAAGGTTTAACCCTATCTAATCCCTGCATCGCCTGGTGCAACCGCTCCCGCACAAAAGCTTTACTGGGGCGTGGACAATTGCGGCTTGTGTAGCACGATGATCTCTGGCGGAATTGCGATCAATATTGGCGCCTGCGTGTAAAGCAAGGCGGCTTCCACCCGCCGGCCGGGATAGGTCACTTCCAGCGCCGCAGCATAGGCTGCCATTTGCCGCAACACCGCCGTTGGCACCTGTTCCAGCACTTCAGGCGGGCGACGGGTCGACTTGTAATCGATCAAACGAATGCAATCGGGCGCAACTACCAGTCGGTCGATCGTCCCGGCCACAACCTGCTCCCCCACCAAAGCAGCTATCGGCACTTCTACCAAGGCATTGCTGGAAAACAGGGAAGCCCAGTCTGGCCGGCGCAAAACGGCAAGCACCGACTGAACGATGTCGGCATGCGCGGCGACGCTCAGATCCGCACCACTGCGCGCCAGCCAGCGCATGGCGGCACCCTCGCGCTGATCATCCGGCAATTCGGGTAGCCGTTCAAGCAAAGTGTGAATCAGCGTGCCGCGCCGGGCCGAATTGCTGGATGAACCCACAGCAAAAGGCGGATCAGCGCTTTCGTCTTCGCCCAGAGACGATGGTGCTAAGGGGCGCGGTGGGCGTGGTTCTGGGGCCAGCGGCGTTTGCAACCACAGGGGCATAGGCACAGCCGCTTTTGCCGCGTCGCTGGCCGATTGGCCAAGCGGTGGTGGTGGCAGACTGCCAAAATCCTTGCGGCCACCCCATAGGGGATCATCGACAATGGCCCCCGGCATGGCCGCATCAAGCTGCGCATACCAACTGCCAGTTGCAGGCATAAGTTCGCGGCTGCCCAAGGCTCCGGTGATAAACAAGGCCTCTTCGGCGCGGGTCATCGCCACATAGAGCAGCCGCCAATGTTCATGCTGCTCTTCACGCTTTGCCTTGGCATCGGCTTCGGCAATACGGCCCAGCTTTTCGTCTTTGCGGAGCAATGGCAGCGGTATTTTCGGCGTATGGATGGCATCGCCTAGCGCCTCAGCTCTTGGATCGGTTAGTTCCAGCGCACTGCCTGAACCTTTTTCGGGATTGTCGGCTGCATCGGCCAGAATGACGATCGGTGCCTGCAAACCCTTTGACCCGTGAACGGTCATCACCCGCACCTGATCACCGGCCCCTTCGGCCTCGCGTTTCAGTTCGCCATCCCCGGCATCAAACCAATGCAGGAAACCAACCAGACTGGCCGTGTCGCTCATCGCATAGGCGTGGGCTGCATTCACCAATTCATCGATGGGATCGTTGGCCTCACGCCCTAAGCGGGCAATCAGCCGCGCCCGTCCTTGCCATGGCCCCACCAGCAACCAATGAAGCAGCATTTGCGGGGGATCATAATCAGCCCGCGCCAAAAGTGCGAGCAATTGCCCTACGGCTAAAGCAACCCCGCTATCGCGGGATGCACGCAAATGGGACCACAGAGCCACGCCGCGATCACGATAGCCGTGGGCCAAAAGCGCATCCTGACTCCAGCCGATCAAGGGGGATACCAGCAAGGCCGCTAGGTTTAGATCATCAAAGGGCTGCGCAGCAAACCGCAAAGCGGCCACCAGATCCTTAACCGCCAAGGGCGCGCCCAAGCGCAAACGATCAACCCCAGCCACCTTAACCCCGGCCGCATAGAGGCGGGCCACGATCAGACCGGCCAGTTCCTTGCGCTTGCGCACCAGCACCATCACATCGCCCGCAGTGGCGCGGCGGTGCTCGCCTTTGATCAGCGGAAAACCGGGCCCCTGCGGATCAACCCATGCCTTGATCTGCCGGGCAATCTTATCGGCCAACAGGCGATCAGGGCGGGAAAGCCAGGTTTCGCCGCCTTCCTCTGCTTCGCTGTCACGCCCGTCATCATCAAATGCGGCAGGGTCATCCTCTGCTTCATCATCGCGTAAACTGATGGGTTGCCAAAGGCTTACCAAGCCTGGCCGTGGCTCACCCTCATGCGGTTCAGGCACTTGGTTAAGGCCAAAATTCTCATGACCGATATGGGCAATGGCCATGTCGACAAAGGCAAGGATCGAGGCAGCCGTACGGAATGATTTGCCAAGACCCAGATCCTGCAGTTCGCGCAAATCGCGTCCATCGCGCAGGCTATCCAGATTACCCAAGGCCCCGGCCATCACCTGTTTGACCCGCTGCTTGGCCCGCTCAAAATTTTCGGGGCTGGTGCCCTGAAAGCGGAAAATCGCCTGTTTATAGTCACCCACGACAAACAGGGTCCGCAGCTTATCGGCGTGCTGCCCCTCGCCCGAAAAGAAATCCCCGGTCAGCGCATTAATAATCTGCCACTGCGCCTCGTTGGTATCCTGGGCCTCATCGATCAAAATATGATCAAAGCGGCGATCGAGCTTGTAACGGATCCAGTCAGCCAAATCAGAATTGGTCAGCAGACGCGCCGCCTCGCGAATCTGATCGTCGAAATCGATCAAGCCTTCGCGCTGCTTGGCCGCTTGCCACTGGTGGGCAAAGGCGCGGCCAAGGGTTAAGGCTGGGGCGAGCCAAGCGGCCAATTCCAATAAGGCCCGCCGTTCCCGCACCGCAGCCAGACAGTGCCCCACCCGCGTGGCATAATCACCATAGGACGGATCAATCTTTTCCTGATGGGTGGTTGATTTCAGTTCCCCCTTCTGGGTGAAAAAAACCTTCCACAGATCATCAAGGCCGGCCAAGCGATCAGTCGTGCTCGCGGCCAACCAATCTCCGATGGTTTGCGCCGCGCCCAGTCCGGTCTTGGTTGCCCAAGCTGCATTGATTTCCATGCAGCGGCGAAGGGACTGCACATCCCATGCACTATCGTTGCACAGGGCTTGTAAATCGGTCTCGCTAGCATCTTCTGCCAGCCCCAGAAGCCGGTTAACCGGCCCGCGCAGATCGCCTTGCTGCCAAGCCCCCGCTCCTTCCCACGCCGCGCGCGCCTCAGCACAGCGCAAAAGATAGCGCTCAACATCGTCCGGTGCCATGCGCAAAGTTAGCATAGCCAAAGCATCTAGCAGGCGTTGATCGCCCTTATCCTCACTCGAAATCAATAGGTTAGCCAAGACATCCCGCAGCAACAGCGCGCGATCCCGATCCTCCATCGCCCTGGTGCCAGGGCTAAGCCCGGCTTCCTCTGGAAAACCGGCAAGCAACCACTGGGAAAAGGCATGGATCGTATCAATCCGCAGTCCGCCGCCTGGACAATCCAACACCGCAGCAAACAGCGTTCGCGCTCTAGCAAGACTGGGCGGATCATAACGCGCACCAATCGCTTCCAACTCTCCGGCAAGTACGATGTCTGGCATCCGCACCCAATTGGCCAGAACCTCGCCCACGCGCACAGCCATTTCCGCTGCGCCAGCCTTGGTAAAAGTCAGGCAGAGGATCTGCGATGGCCTGACATCCTCCTGCAAAAGTAAGCGCAAGACCCGCGCCGCAAGAACCTGTGTCTTACCCGTTCCCGCCGAAGCGCTGAGCCAAACGGTCTCAGCGGGATCAACGGCAGATCGCTGATTACCGTGAAGAGGATGAACTTGGCTCATGCGCCATCCCCTCCGCGACCCTGCCATTCATCAAGCCGCATCACATGATCATAATCGACATAACCGGGAACATCAGGGTTAAGCCGCGCCGTGAAAGGTTCCGTGCCCTTAATCCATTTGTTGATCGCATCACACAGGAACTCTTCTGTTTTATCAATTACTTCCTCGCGCAGCAAACCCGACCTGCGCTGCCCTTCCCTCACCGGCTCGCTCATCTTGCCGAAGCCGCTATCGCTCTTACTGTCTTTGCTGAGCGACCAATATTCAAAGCGCTTTGGCTCTCCGGCAACCCCAGAAAACGCTCCGTGCTGCGCCATCAGGCCGATAAGCCCCAGTTGCAGGGCAAAACCCTTTTCCACCATACGGGCACGCGGCGCGGCACCGGTTTTATAATCAACTATCGCCAGACTGCCGTCAGCCAGCCGATCAATCCGGTCAGCCCGCCCTTTCAGCTTCACCCCCCTGTAGGTGATGTCGCCTTTGGCCTCGCTTACAAGGATATGCCGCCTCTCAACCTTAAGCCGGGCAACCTCATGCTCCACCCATTCCAGAGCCTTGCCCAGGCGCGGCCACCACAGGCTCCGCACCAGCGGGTGAGCGCTCATTTTCGTCAATTCCGCCTCGGCGATAGACAGAAGATCGCCACCATCCTTGTGCCAGCGTTCCAAAATCGCATGAACAGCGGTGCCCTTCCAAGCAGCGGTGGGCTCGCAGTCGAGGCGATCCCAAGCACGCAGACGGAGGATTTCACTGGCATAAAACTGATAGGGGTCACCGCGCAGCCGATCGAGCCCAGTCACGGCAATCGCCACATCACGTTGCTCAGGCGCAGGACACGGCATAGGGCGCGGATGCGCGGCTACAGCAGGCGGGTTATTAAGCTGACGCGCAAGATCAGGCGTCACCCGATCCTGATGATGGCGAAGCAAGTCGCCCCCCAACATCGCCCTTACACGCAAAACAAAGCGCGAAGGGATAACCGGCCCTGCAGCATCACGTGCCGCATAGCTCAGCACCACCTCTGGCGCCCCCAATGCGGCAGACAAATCATGCGCCGCCAAGCCAATACGGAAATCGGCCCCCGGCACACCCAAAGCCCGTAAAACCGCAGGGGCCAGCAGCGCATCAGGCGCCGACGCTGCGGGCCAAACGCCCTCAATCAGGCCGCCACATATCACCAGATCAGCGCGGCTCATACGCGCCTCGATCAAGCCATATATAGC
>JBEGLE010000229.1:0-8240 GCA_041183725.1 Pseudomonadota bacterium
GATCAGCTTGATCTAATATGCCAACGTCTGACCGGTGGCGGCATATAATTTAATTTAAAATCAATATTTTAATAGCCTAAATTGCCTTGGCAATCAGGGCGGCTAGGGCCTCAATTCCGGCGGCATCTTGGGCGTCAAAACGGGCCTTCGTGGGGCTATCAAGATCAATCACGGCGATTACTTTGCCTTGGCGCAGAACCGGCACAACCAGTTCCGATTGGCTGGCGGCATCGCAGGCAATATGGCCGGGAAAAGCGTGAACATCGCTGACCACTTGGGTCTGGGCTTGGCTGGCGGCCGCGCCGCATACCCCCTGGTTCAGGGCAATGCGGATGCAGGCTGGTTTGCCTATGAACGGCCCCAGCACCAGTTCCCCGCCAACCATTCGGTAAAAGCCTGACCAATTGAGATCAGGCAAAAATTGCCAGATGAGCGCCGCCACATTGGCCATATTGGCAATGGCATCAGGCTCATCGGCGATCAGCGCTTCAGCAGCGCCGCACAGATCGTGATACAGTGCGGACTTATCGGCATGAGAGGAGGGGGCAAAATCAAACATCACGGCACTGTAATGTGAAACGCCAAACCGCACCAGTTGGGATTAATAGCCCGCTTCCACCGCAATCCGGATCGCATCGGTGGAAGAATTGACCCCAAGCGCAACCATCACCGCGGCGCGGTGCATTTTCACCGTGCGTTCACTGATGTCCAAGGCATAGGCAATCTGTTTGTTGAGCTTGCCCGCTGCCATTTCAATCAGCACTTCGCGCTGGCGGCGCGACAGGGCATCGATCCGCGCTTTGGCTTTGGCGCGGCGATCGGGGGCGGTTTCGGTGCCAATCGCGGCAATTTCCATCTGCGAGCCAAGAAAATACTCCAGTTCGCCCTCGGCATCAAAGATGGGTGCGACCAGAACCGCATTGCGAAACGGGGTGCCGTCTTTTTTGTAATTGAGAATTTCCACCAGAACCGGCCGTTTAGCGTGCACCGCGCTGACGATTTCGGCGGTAAGGCCCGGTTCAGTGAGCGGTCCGGCCAAAAAGCGACAGTTGCGGCCGATAATCTCATCGCGGCTATAGCCCGTCAGCGCTTCAAACGCCGGGTTACAGGCGATAATCGGGTTATCGGGCAGCCGCGGGTTGCTGATAACCGCAGCCACGGCGCTGTTATCGATCATGCGCGATAGCGACATAGTCTGTCCTTCTGCCCCCGACCCTTTCGGGCCACAGCATAGCATAACGTGGCCCTTTGGCCATGTTGTATGTGGCGCCATTACGGCGCACCTCAGCACCACTATGGACCAGGAACGCCGATCATGAACTATTTAAAGCATGACATGCAATTTGATGTCGAAGAGAACAAGATTCTCGTCCCCGATGAAGTGCAGGATGCCATTCGCACCCTGATCCGCTGGTCGGGCGAAGACCCAGAGCGTGAAGGCTTGCTGGATACGCCCAAGCGGGTGGCGCGGGCCTGGCGCGAATATTGCCAAGGCTATGATGAAGATCCCGGCCTGCACCTGCACCGGACCTTTTCCGAAGTGGGCGGCTATAACGAAGTGGTCTTGCTCAAAGACATTCCGTTCCAGTCACACTGCGAACACCATATGGCCCCGATCACAGGCACGGCATCAATCGCCTATTTGCCGCGCGATCGGGTGGTAGGCATTTCGAAGCTGGCCCGCGTGCTGCACGGCTATGCCCAGCGTCTGCAGGTTCAGGAACGGCTGACCGCCCAAGTGGCGCAGGCGATCTGGGAAAGCCTGAACCCGCAAGGGGTGGCCGTGGTGATCAATGCCCAGCACGGCTGTATGACCGGGCGCGGGGTGCGCACCCATGGGGTGGGTATGGTAACCAGCCGGATGATGGGCTGTTTTCTTGATGATCAGAGCAGCCGCAAGGAAATCCTTGCCCTTATGGGTTACTAAAGGACACTCTTGTGCCTAGCTTGATGGACAATACAGGCGCTGCCCTGCGCGTCGGCATTGTCGGAGCCGGAATGGCTGGCCTGTCATGCGCTCAGGCTCTGGTGGGCCAGGGCCATGATGTGACCCTGCTGGATAAAGGCCGTGGGCCGGGGGGGCGGATGTCGACCCGGCGCATGGCGACCCCGCTGGGTGAAGTGTCATTCGATCATGGTGCGCAATATTTTACCGCCCGCGATCCGGCATTTTGCCAACAGGTGGCGGTTTGGGCGGCAGAAGGCGCGGCGGCCCCATGGCCGCTGCCTGCCCCAGATGCTTGGGTTGGCACGCCGGGGATGAACGCGGTGATCAAGGCCATGGCCCAAGGCCATCAGGTGCACTGGAATGTCCCGGTTGATCGGGTGGAACGGCAGGGGCGGGACTGGGTCTTACGGGCCGGTCCAGACACTTTTGGCCCTTTCGATACCGTGATCTTGGCCGTGCCGGTGGAACAGGCGCTGCCCTTTCTTTCGCTGCATGATTTCACCATGGCCCGCGAGGCTATGCTCACCCGTTCACAACCATGTTGGACCGGGATGTTTACCTTTGCCCAGCCCTTAGCGGTTCAGCAGGACATGTTGCGCGATAGCGGATTTTTGGGCTGGGCGGTGCGCAGCAATGCCAAGCCGGGCCGCCATGGCCCCGAAGGCTGGGTGGTTCAGGCCAATCCTGATTGGTCAGCGCAGCATATCGAAGATGATGCGGCGGATATCACGGCTTTGCTCTTGTCCGAACTGGCCGCTGGGCTGCAGCACGATCTGCCCGATCCGGTTAGCGCCAGCGCCCATCGCTGGCGTTATGCGATGACGGCCGGGCTTGGGCTGGGCGCCTTGTGGAATGGTGATTTGGGCTTGGGAGTTTGCGGAGACTGGCTGATTGGTCCCAGAATCGAATCTGCTTGGCTGTCTGGACAAGATTTGGCGGGAAAAATTGCCCGCGATGCGCCACGCATAGCGCAACCATTGCGCGCAACCACAGTTTAACCGACAATCAGGCGGGCGCGTCAGCCCGCTTAGCCAAGGACAAAACATATGGGACAGTGGATCATCGGCTTTCTTGGCGCAGGCTTTGCCTTGTTGGGCTGTGATGCGGTCTGGCTGGGCTTTGCGGCCAAGCGAATCTATCGCCCGCAATTGGGTGGCCTGCTGCGCGATGATTTTGCCTTGGCCCCTGCGGCGGCGTTTTATCTGATCTATATCACGGGGGTGCTGATCTTTGCGGTTGCCCCGGCGCTGGAAAGCGGACGCTGGACCACGGCGCTGCTGCGCGGGGCGCTGCTTGGTTTTATGGCCTATGCCACCTATGATCTGACCAATCAGGCCACTCTGCGCGGCTGGCCGACCGCGATTACCCTGATCGATCTGGCTTGGGGCACGGTGCTAACCGGCACGGCCGCCTTGGCAGGATTTGCCGCCATGCGCGCTTTCGCTTTGCGTTAAAGCGGGATCGGCCAAAAGGCCCGGATGCGCCGCTGCACAGCGCGATAGGCCTCCCCCCGAGAGCGCAGCATATGCGCCTCAAGCGGGGGAATGCCCGAGACGTGAACCAAAAGCCAATAGATCATTGCCGGACCGGCTAAGGCTAGCCAACTGGGGGCAAAGGCCCCCGCTGGGCCAATCGCGATGACTGCCAAAGCGAGCCAACCGAGCCATTCAAAGAAATAGTTGGGATGGCGTGACAGGCTCCACAGGCCCGTATCGCAGATTCCGCCAGCATGGGCGGGATTGCGGCGATAGGCGCGCAATTGCCAATCGGCCAAGGCCTCTCCGGCTAAGGCCAGCACGGCCAGTGCGGCACCCACCCCATCGCTCCACACCATAAGGGGCGCAGGATTGTGGGCGGCCAGCAGGACGGCCATGGCCAAGACCCAGCCTGCCACAGCCTGGGCCTGTAAAAAGCGAAACAAGCGCCGATCAAACCGATCGCCCCATTGCGCGCGCAGGGCGGCATAGCGCGGATCGTCATCACTGTGGGCCAAAGTGCGCTGGGCAATGTGCCAGCCCAGTCGGCCACCCCACAGCCCAGCCAAGGCCGCAACCAGTCCTTGCCGCAGATCCGGCACCGTGCCCAGCGGCCACAGCGCGGCAACCACCCCGGCACCGCCCGTGGCAAAGCTCCAGATCGCGTCAGTCCAGCCCGATTGGCCGGGACGGCGGGCAATGGCCCAAGCGCCGGCCATAGCCAAAGACAGACCAAGGGCGATGATAAGGGGGAGAAAGATCCACGTCATAAGCCATGCTAACCCGAAATGGGCAGAAACCGACTATGGTATTTTTGCCGTGATCCGCTTTGCCGCCATTCATGCCATATGGTTTAGGTATGGGTGCGTAGGCCCGATTCATGGCCACCGGCAAAGGACACAGCATGCAAGCGGAAGTAGGGCAGACAATCGCCATTGTCGGCGGGGGCATTTCTGGCCTGTCGGCGGCTTGGTTGCTGTCTCAAAAACATAGCGTCACCCTGTTTGAAGCCGAACCGCGCGTGGGTGGCCACAGCCACACTGTGGAAGCCCGCGACGTGCCAGTTGATATGGGATTTATCGTTTATAACGAGGCGACCTATCCCAATCTGACCGCGCTGTTTCGTCATTTGCAGGTGCCCAACCAGCCAACCGAGATGGGCTTTGCGGTTTCGCTGCGCGGCGGGGCATTGGAATATTCGGGCAATGGTTTGAATGGCCTGTTCGCCCAGCGCCGCAGCCTGTTTTCGGCACGATTTTGGTCGATGCTGCGCGATTTAGAGCGGTTCTATCGCCGCGCGCCGCGCGATTTGCCCCATTTGGGAGATATGGGCCTGGGCGCCTATCTTGATCGCTTGGGTTGTGGCCCCGCCTTTCGTGACGACCACCTCTATCCGATGGCCGCGGCGATTTGGTCAACCGCCGCAGAGGATATCCCGAACTATCCCGCGGCGGCCTTCATTCGCTTTTGCGAAAATCACGGCTTGTTGAAATTTATCGGGCGGCCAATCTGGCGAACAGTAACCGGGGGCAGCCGTGAATATGTTGCCCGCCTGACCCAATCCTTTGCCGATCGTATTGTGACCGGCGATCCGGTTCAGCAGGTGCGCCGCCTGCCGGGCGGCGTGGAAATTACGACGGCATCCGGCGTGCAGCATTTTGACCACGTGGTGATCGCCAGTCATGCCGATCAAACCCTGGCCCTGCTCGCCGATGCCGATAGCGCGGAACAGCGCATCCTTGGCGCTTTTGGCTATCGCCCCAATGAAGCCGTGCTGCATTCTGATCCGGTGGTCATGCCCCATCAGCGCCGTGCCTGGTCTAGCTGGAACTATACATCGCAAAGCGATCCCGCCGCACCCGATCTTTCTGTCACCTATTGGATGAACCTGTTGCAGGGCCTGCCAGAGGACAAGCCGCTGTTTGTCACACTTAATCCGGTTCAGGCGATTGATCCCGCCTTGGTGCATCGCCGCAAGCTGTTTCATCATCCCGTGTTCGATGCTGCCGCTGGGGCGGCGCAGGCAGAATTGTGGTCATTGCAGGGCCGCCAGCGGACATGGTTTTGCGGGGCCTATTTCGGGGCGGGTTTCCACGAAGATGGCCTGCAATCCGGCTTGGCCGTAGCCGAACAACTTGGCGGCCTGCGCCGCCCTTGGCAGGTGGCGGATGAATCGGGCCGTATCCAGATTACCCAGAGCCGGCAGCCTTTGGCATGAGCCAAGCCAGCGCCGTCTATGTGGGTCATGTGATCCACCGGCGCAGCCGCCCGCGCGTCCATCATTTGCGCTATAGGGTGTTTTCATTGCTTCTCGATTTGGAGGAGCTGGCCGTTCTGCCCAAGCGGCTGCGGCTGTTCTCGCATAACCGCTTCAACCTATTTTCGTTCTACGATCGTGATTACGGCTGTGGTGATCCGGTCCCCTTGCGCGCGCAGATTGAATACCTGTGCGCAAAGGCGGGCGTGGTGTTGGATGGTGGGGCAATACGGGTGCTGACCATGCCGCGCATTTTGGGCTTTGCCTTTAATCCGCTGAGCGTGTTCTATTGCCATGATCGCAGCGGCAGCCTGAAGGCGATGCTTTACGAAGTGAACAACACGTTTGGTGAGCGCCATACCTATCTGATTCCGGTTGCAGGCGATACCCACGTGGTGCGGCAGCGCTGCGACAAAGGCTTTCATGTCTCTCCGTTCATGGCGATGGCAATGGACTATGCCTTTCGGGTGGTGCCGCCCGCTGCGCGGCTCAGCGTGGCAATCACGGTTTCGGATGACGCGGGACCTTTGCTGACCGCGCTCCATACAGCGCAGCGCGCGCCATTAAATGACAGGGTGCTTGCCCGCGTGTTTATCAGCCATCCCTTGCTGACCCTTAAAGTTGTGGGCGGCATCTTGTGGGAGGCGGCCAAGCTGTGGATGAAGCGGGTGCCGGTTTACAACCACCCCAAACCACCCGCCCATCCAGTTACCATCGTAATACCAAATGCCGCCACCACGCCGATGAACCCAAGCCAGACGACCAGAGAGACCGCATGTATTTGAATAGCGACAGCCATACCGACCCACGTCCTGCCGCGGAATCTGACAGCGCCTTGCGGCCGGTCACGCGGAGTGCTGGATCATGGCTGATCAACCGGGCGCTGGCCTGTATCAAGCGCGGCCAGATTACGATCATTCTGCCCTCGGACGAGAGGATTGCGCATAGCGGGCAAGCAAGCGGATCCGCCGGAATGCTTGAGGTGCATAGCCTGCGCACCTTTTATCGTCTGCTCACCCGTGGCGACCTGGGCTTTGCCGAAGGCTATATGGCTGGGGATTGGACCAGCCCCGATCTGCCTTCTCTGCTGGCGGTTCTGGCAGAAAATGTTGCGCATTTTGACCGGATTGATGGCGGGTTTTGGCCGGTGCAATTGTGGCGGCGCGTGGCGCATGCCCTAAAGCGCAATTCCGCCAAGGGCAGCCGCCGCAACATTGCCTTTCACTATGATCTTGGCAACGATTTCTACCAGCTATGGCTGGATGATAGCATGAGCTATTCTTCCGCCATAGCAGTTGAACCGGGACAGAGTCTGGAACAGGCGCAGCGGGCGCGGCTGGGGCAAATTGCCAAATTGCTGCACCCAGACAAGAGCGCTGACGTGCTGGAGATCGGCTTTGGTTGGGGCGGGCTGGCCACCACACTCGCGCCGCATTTTCGCACGATTACTGGCTTAACCCTATCAACCGAACAGCTGGCCTTCGCGCAGCAAAGGGTTGCGGCGGAGGGCTTTGCCGAAACGATAGACCTGCGCCTGCAAGATTACCGCGCGGTGACGGGGCAATTTGATCGTATCGTTTCGATCGAAATGCTCGAAGCTGTGGGTGAGGCCTATTGGCCGACCTATTTCGCCAAATTGGCCGAATGCCTAAAGCCTGGGGGGCGGATCGTGCTGCAGGCGATCACCATCCATCCTGATCGCTATGCCGCCTATAAGCGCAAGCCGGATTTCATTCAGCACTATGTCTTTCCCGGCGGCATGCTGCCAACGCCGGATATTATGACCGCGCAGGCAGCAAGGGCCGGTTTGCAGATTACCGCTACCCAGACTTTTGCTGCAGGTTATGCTGCAACGCTTGCTGCATGGCGCGCACGCTTTTTGCAGGCGTGGCCAGAGGTCGCAAAGCTGGGATTTGACGAACGTTTCCGCAGGCTTTGGGACTATTACCTGAGCTATTGCGAGGCGGGTTTCCGCATCGGCACGATTGATGTCGGGCTTTATGTGCTGGCGCACGAAGCGGCATAGCCGCCGCGCCTAACTGCTGCGTGCCGCAACGCGGGTGATTTCCGCCAAGCCTTGGCCAAGCAACAACTCTGCCGTCTGGCTGTTGGCCAACAGTGCGCGGTGCAAGGCGGTGAGCCGGTCAACCAGCCGGGCGAGCCGCGGCCCGCGCCAGCGCTGCAACTGGTTGCGCAGATCGCGTTCATCTTTGAAGAAAATCCGCTTGGCGGCTTTTTCTGAATCAATCAGCGCCTGCACATTGCCGCGCGGGCCCAATTTCCCCGCAAGCTGGGCCAATTGCGCGGCGCGCCGTTCAAAGGCCAAAAGCACGCCCACCGGGTTCAGCCCCAGTTCGCGCAGGCGGCGCAGTTCGCCCGCCAGCTTGGTGCTTTCGCCGCTCAGGACCACGTTGATCAGCGGCATAAAGCCGTCATCCTCGGTCCGCGCGCCGATGGCATCCAAGGCTTCGGCATCGGCGCTGCGCGGGCGTTCGGGCGTGGCATCCAGATAGAGCGCCAGCTTGGTCACCTCGCTTTGCGCCAGCCGCGTATCAAGGCC
>JBEGLE010000230.1:0-3698 GCA_041183725.1 Pseudomonadota bacterium
CCGCGCCGTTTTGCCCACCGCGATGATGCGGGTTTTCTGAAAGGCGAATTCCGCCTCGGCATAGCTGCGCGCTTCATCGCCAAGTTGGCGAATCTCGTCGATTAATGGCGGGCTATTATCAGGATCACCGGTCAGCGGCTTGGTCCTTTATCTGTGATCGCAATTGCCACTTTTGTGCTCAGCCCTCGTCGGCCTTGTTGCCGCGAAAGAGACGGGCAAGAAAGAAACCGGCAACTGCGGCGATACCCACGGCAACGCCGGGGCTTTTCTTGACGAATTCACGGGCATCGTTGCCCAGTTCGCCCAGTTCTTTGGCCTCAAGGTTAGCCGCGCTTTCTTGCATCGTGCGCGCTGCGCTGCGGGCATAGTCGCCATATTTCTTGCCAAGTTTTTCATCGATGGTCGGGGCCGTATCGGCAACAACCTGGCCCAAGCCGGCGATGGCTTCGCTGGCCATGACCTTGCCTTCATTGGCGATTTCTGCTGCTTTTTCTTTGGCTTGGCTGCCATAGGCCTTGGCATCATCAAGCCAAGCCTCGCTTTGATCGACCAAACGCTCACGATAGAGGCCAGCCTTGTCCTGAGCCTGCGTGGCCAAAGCCTGCGCACCGGCGCGGGCTTCATCCAAAGCCTTGGCGAATTTCGCTTTCGTTTCAGCAACCGGTTGGGCCTTCACAGGGCTTTTCTTTGGCGCACTTTTAGGAGCAGCCTTGGGCTTGGCTGCCGTCTTGGTTGCGGGTTTTGCCTTGCTGGGCGTGGAAGACGGGGTCTTGGCCATGATATTCTATCCCTTGTCGTAGAATGCGCTGATGCTTTTCTAGATGGTATTGGCGGCGAAGCAATCAAGATAGGACAATGCAAACTTGCCTGTCACTCGTCCCCTGCTAAGGGAAACCGCAACAGCAAGGCTGCCCTTAGTCCCTAGGAGATGAATTTCCCATGACCGCCATCATTGACATCCATGCTCGCGAAATCCTTGATAGCCGTGGCAACCCCACTGTTGAAGTCGATATTTTGCTGGATGATGGCAGCTTTGGCCGTGCGGCCGTACCTTCGGGCGCTTCAACCGGCGCGCATGAAGCGGTTGAACTGCGCGATGGCGATGCCGCGCGCTATCTCGGTAAGGGCGTTCAGAATGCGGTGAATGCCGTAAATGATGAAATTGCCGAAGTGCTGATCGGCATCGATGCTGAAGATCAGCGCGAAGTGGACATGACCATGATCGCGCTGGATGGCACCGAAAACAAAAGCCGGATCGGCGCGAATGCCATCCTTGGTACCAGTTTGGCCGTAGCCAAGGCAGCGGCCAATGCACGTGGCCTGCCGCTTTATTCGTATGTTGGCGGGGTTTCGGCCCATGTCCTGCCCGTACCGATGATGAACATCATTAACGGTGGTGAACACGCCGACAACCTGATTGATTTTCAAGAATTTATGATCATGCCAATTGGCGCGCCCAGTCTGACCGAGGCTGTCCGCTGGGGCGCCGAAGTGTTTCACACGCTGAAAAAGGGCCTGCATGAAAAGGGCTTGGCCACGGCCGTTGGTGATGAAGGCGGCTTTGCGCCCAATCTTGCCAGCACCCGGGCGGCGCTCGATTTCGTTATGGCTTCGATTGAAAAGGCCGGGTTCAAGCCGGGCACGGACATGGCCTTGGCGCTTGACTGCGCCGCGACCGAATTTTTCCGCGGCGGCAAATATGAAATCAGCGGCGAAGGTCTTTCGCTCAGCCCGCTGCAGATGGCGGACTATCTGGCGGATCTGTGCGAAGCCTATCCGATCCGATCGATCGAAGATGGCATGGGCGAAGACGATTTTGAGGGCTGGAAAGCCCTGACCGACAAGATCGGCCATAAGGTGCAACTGGTGGGTGACGATCTGTTTGTCACCAATCCCAAGCGCCTGACGATGGGCATTGGCCAAGGCTTGGCCAATTCGCTGCTGGTCAAGGTTAATCAGATTGGCACACTCAGCGAAACGCTTGATGCGGTTAGCATCGCCAATCGTGCGGGTTATACGGCAGTGATGTCGCACCGCTCAGGTGAAACCGAAGATGCGACGATTGCAGACTTGGCCGTGGCGACCAATTGCGGGCAGATCAAAACCGGCAGCCTTGCGCGTTCGGATCGTTTGGCCAAGTACAACCAGCTAATCCGCATCGAAGAAGAGCTGGGTGATGCCGCGATTTATGCTGGCGCTGGGGCATTCGGACGGCTTAGCAATTGATTGCATTACACCCTCACCTCTCTTTGAAGGGGGGGTGAGGGCATCTTCCCGCTTAAGCAACAGCGCTCTTGTTGCCGGTGAGAGCGGGATAGACCGATGTAAGATAGCGCTCCATGCGGCGTTTGGTTTCACCCTTAAGCCGCAAAAACACTCTTCGCGCATCATCGGGATCGTTATCCCGCACAACCATGCCACGGGCTTCCAATGTGTTGATCCAACGCAGAGCCGTAGTGGTAGGTACGCCAGCTCCTATACAGGCGCTGCTAATCGATACCGTTTTGCCCTCGCAAGCGGCGATAAACAGATCGAGCAAGATATCCCAAGCCGGTTCACCAAACAGATCATTGGAGCCAAAAATATAACCCCGCTTCTGTCGAAAGGCGTGAACGTGCCGGGCCAATAAAATAAGATGGTCGAGTTGCCCTGAACCATTGGGAAAACCACCCTCGTTTTCATTGATTTCTTTAGTGTCCATCAGGCGCCGCTCGCTCAGTCCGCCAAAAAATGGCGATTATTAGTAACAAATAGAGCCTTTATGCGGTGTCATATAAACAAATTTGTTACAAATATCCCGCAGCACACACCATATATAAGTTTGCATGGCAATCGTAAATTCTACTAAAAATTAGACTTTGTTGGTAGTCGGCAAAGCAGGTTGGCGGCAGCAGTGGCTAGTGCCATAAGATGCGCAATACCAAAGCTGCCATGAAAAAGGCGCAATAAGGGGATGAAACCTATGATCAACCGCCGCCTTGCCGTCGCGCTTTTGCTGGCCAGTGTCGCTACCCTAGGCGGGCTAAGCGCGTGTAACACCAGTGAAGATAGCAAAGTGGTCCATATCTCTGGCACTGCCTTGGGTATTGATACGGGCGCGCTGGATAAAACCATAAAACCGGGCGATGATTTCTATGCCTATGCAAATGGCGGTTGGATGAAGCGGACGGAAATTCCCGCCGATCGTTCTGCCATCGGTGGTTTTGCTGTGGCCGATATACGCACTGAAACCCAGTTGTCTGATCTGGTTGAAGATATAGCCAAGGGTGATCCCGCGCCAGATAGCAATGCCGGACGGATCAAGGCGCTCTATCGCTCCTATCTCAACACCAAAGTTATCGAATCCGCTGGCATGACGCCAATCGCGCCAGACCTGAACCGGATTGCTGCGATTGTTTCGGTGAAAGACCTGTCGCGGGAAATGGGGTCACAATTGCGGGCCGATGTTGATCCGCTGAACGCGACAAATTTTCATACGGAGAACCTGTTTGGCTTATTTGTCACCCAATCGCTGCCTGGCACGGCAGTTATGCCTTATTTTCTGCAAGGGGGATTGGGGCTGCCAGAGCGGGAATATTACCTTTCGGCTGATCCTAAGATTGCGGCTTTGCGGGGGCAATATCGTAGCTATATTGCCAAGCTGCTGACCGATGCCGGCATTCCTGATGCCGATCTGCGTGCCGGGCGTATCTTTGATC
>JBEGLE010000231.1:0-12604 GCA_041183725.1 Pseudomonadota bacterium
AAGTTATTCAGCTAACTGCCCGTACAAACCAGAAATATTTCATCTGCCGTGATTCAGCTGGCAATCTGGCCAATGCTTTTATCTGCACTGCCAATATCGCCGCCAGCGATGGCGGTGATGCGATTGTCGCCGGTAACCGCAAGGTTCTTGCCGCGCGCCTCTCTGATGCGCGGTTTTTCTGGCAGCAGGATCGCAAGACATCGCTGGCCCAGCAAGCAGAGAAGCTGGCGCGGATCACCTTCCACGAAAAGCTCGGTTCGGTGGCAAATAAAGTCGCCCGCGTTGCCCAGCTGGCTGAATGGCTGGCGGTAGAGGGCATTGTGCCGGGCTGCGATCCCGTGCTGGCAAGGCAGGCCGCAGCGCTGTGCAAGGCCGATTTGGTGACCGAAATGGTTGGGGAATTCCCTGAATTGCAAGGACTTATGGGCGGATACTATGCCCGCGCTGAAGGGCTGAATGCGGCCGTGGCCGCTGCCATTGCCGATCATTACAAGCCAGTCGGGCAGGGGGATGATGTCCCCACCGCGCCGGTCACCGTGGCCGTGGCGCTGGCGGACAAGCTGGATACGATCCGCAGCTTCTTTGGCATTGATGAAAAGCCAACCGGATCGAAGGATCCGTTTGCGCTGCGCCGCGCGGCTTTGGGTATTATCCAGATTGTGACCGCCAATGGCTTGCGGCTGGGGATCGGTGAGGGGGATGTGCTCTCATTCTTCGCAGATCGCCTGAAAGTGCAGCAAAAAGAAGCCGGGGTACGCCACGATCTGATTGATGCGGTGTTTGCGCTGGGCGGGGAAGATGATCTGGTTCGCCTGCTCGCCCGTGTGCATGCGCTACAAGCCTTTGTCGGTACCGAAGATGGGGCAAACCTGCTTGCGGGTTATAAGCGCGCTGCCAATATCTTGAAAAAAGAAGGGATTACCGCTCCGCTTGCCAAGGCTGAACTGTCCTATGCGCCAGAAACAGCCGAACAGGCGCTGATCACGGCGCTTGCGGCGGCAGGGCCGCAGGCTGCGGCCAGTGTGGCGGCAGAAGACTTTGCCGGGGCTATGGCGGCACTGGCCAGCCTGCGCGGCCCGATTGATGCTTTCTTTGATTCTGTCACGGTGAACGATGATAATACTGATAAGCGCGCCGCGCGGCTATCACTTCTCGCGCAGTTCCGTAATGATGTGCATCAAGTTGCTGATTTCTCTAAGATAGAAGGCTGAAAATAGCGTTATTATATAGTGACACTCCTCATCTTCAGGAATGTGCTGCGCCCTGCCATCCTGAGAGTGTCAGTATTTCAAACGTTTCGGTCACGCGCCCCTGGCTGTCCGCTCTCTCTGCAAAAGCAGACCGGGCGATTTCCAGCGATGAAACTGATAGAGGCGGACCGGGATCGGCAAGTACATTGCTGAGACCCTGCGCCCGCACATCATGGATTAATGTTTCTAGCTTGCCATAGCGAACGTGAAAGCTGCAGGTATCAACCACCGGGCTGGCGTAACCAGCCCTTTGCAACAGTTGCCCCCCTGCGCGAACGTCTATTTGGGGGTGGAGCCGCGGAGCAGGGCGTGGCCCATCAGCGGCAAGCATCACGTCGCGCAATATCGGCAAGCTTCCTGCCCCAGCCAATGTGTTGATGGCCAGACCACCCTCAGAAAGAGCGTGGCGCTGATGAATAAGAACCCCAGGTAAATCATTGACTGTATCGAGTGTGAAGAGACAGGCGATGAAATCAAAGCCAGACAAAGGCCACGGGGCCTCAAGATTAAACTCAAAGGGATCAACAGCGGTAACTATCGCGCCCAAGTCAGAGAGACCGGCGGTTAAAATTCCACTGAGGTCTCCCATGAGCAGAGCTTTGGCGGGTATGAAGCGGAAAAATGCCAAGCGTTCAAGAATGTCTTGCGCCACGTCTGCCGAGAGAAAATTGGCTGGATTGCCTGTCTTTTGCAGCCTCAACATCCGCTGCTGGGCAGCTTCCCTGCGTTTGGGTGAAAAGATCACTGGTGGCGCCGTGCTGTTCATCGCACTTGCCCTGCCGGACACGAATGCAGTGTGCAAGGCTTGTGAAGTTCAAGACAGGCGATATGTTTCGCTATGGCTTTGTCAGTTGCAGTTGCGCCGCTTATTGATGCGCTGTTCCCGCCACGCTGTCCATTGTGTGGTGATGCACTTGCTCAGCAATCTGGTGTCTGTGGCGCGTGCTGGAAAAATCTTGCCATCCCCTCTGAGCCATCCTGTGCCCTTTGCCAGCGCCCGTTTACGGAAGGGGTACTGGCTGGAGCTCTCTGCGGCCCTTGTTTGGCAGCCCCCCCACATCACGATGGTATCGCCGCTGCCACATTGTACAACGAAGCTTCGCGTCGGCTTATTCTTGCCTTTAAGCATGGCCATCGCATCGCATTGGCGCCGCTCATGGCCCGCATGATGGTTGCAAAACTAACCGAGGTGCAAAGTGGCTGGTTTGTTGTTCCGGTTCCTTTGCATCGCTGGCGTCTGTGGCGCAGGGGTTTCAACCAAGCCGCCATATTGGCGCGATTAATCGCCCAAGCCAAAGGCGCGGAACTGGTGGTTGATGCCCTTTGGCGCATGAAGAAAACACCGATGTTGGGCGGAATGGGGCGCAAGGCCCGTGCCAGAGCCTTGGCTGGCGCCATTGGTGTTTCGCCCTCTCGAAAATCTGATCTACGAGGAGCGCGGATTATTTTGGTGGATGATGTCTTAACCAGCGGCGCAACAAGCGATGCCTGTGTCAGAGCGCTAGAGCGCGCCGGCGCTGATAGAGTGATTGTCGCCTGCTTTGCGCGGGTCCTTAGCGATGCCGTGGCGGTTCCATAAACCCATAAGAAAACGCCCAGAACATAAGTTCTGGGCGTCCTCGTGACGAAACTTTTAGGCAGTTGCTATGCAACGCAATTGAACGCCCCCACGTTCAACTTGCCCGAACACTCACGCATTGGCCGCCCTGCTCATATCGGCGGGCTGATGCCTATACCCTGAACCATGGCGCTTAATACGCTGCCGGTAGACGGGCAGCTCTTTAAGAACTGCACATTGTGTTTTCATCGGAATTGCCAAGAATGAAACCCCTTGCATGGATCGCGATGGATTTTGCATAGCTTCTGTGGTTATCCTGCAACAAGTCAGATGGACTGGCGTGGACTTTACTGAGAGATAAAAAATGAGCGATGATTCCACGCTGAGAGAGAGTGGTTCAGTCTTTTTGCCGAAATATGATGCCAATGGCTTGCTCACGGCAGTTGCCGTCGATTCAGTCACGGGTTCAGTCCTCATGGTCGCCTATATGAATGCCGAAGCCGTAAGCAAAACGCAGGTAACCGGAATAGCGCATTTTCATTCCCGCTCACGTGGCAAATTATGGATGAAGGGGGAGACCTCTGGCAATGTCTTGCGTGTTAACGAGATATTGGTGGATTGTGATCAAGATGCACTAGTTCTCAAGGTCACACCAGCAGGGCCTAGCTGCCATACCGGTGCTAACTCTTGTTTTTACCGAAAAGTTAACAGGGATTCACTGATGCCGGTTGACGATTGACGTTTACGTAAAGGGAAGGTATGGGCGCGGCATGGATAGTCAAACTCCTATGCCGCATTCAGGCGCACATCTGGACCGCCCCGACGCCTTTTCGCGCGACAGTTATCTTATTTCCGACCTGACCAAAGAGTTTGGTCTTACAGCGCGCACGCTACGATTTTATGAAGATGAAGGCCTGATCTCGCCAACGCGGCATGGGCTGGTCAGGATCTATTCTAAGCGCGATAGAGCGCGACTGGCCTGGATAATACGCGCCAAAAATGTAGGCTTTAGCCTCGCAGATATTCGAGAGATGATAGATCTTTACGATCTGAATGATGGTCGTATCGAACAGCGCCGGATCACAGTCGACAAATGCCGCAAGCGCATTGCCTTATTAAGCGACCAACGCAGCGATATTGATGCAGCCATTGCAGAGCTAACGGCATTCGTAGAGCAGATTGAACACATTGCCTTGCCTCGCATAAAAACCTGATCAGAAAGGATCGTCTATGCCCGTCTATAAGGCTCCGGCGCGCGATACTCGCTTTGTTATCAACGAAGTGCTGAAACTGGATCAGTTTGCGCACCTTCCGAGCTTTGCGGCTGCAAGCCCCGACATAGTTGATTCAGTTGTCGAGGAATCCGGAAAATTTGTCACCGAAGTTATCGCGCCTCTCAATCTCTCTGGTGATAAAGAAGGCTGTACGCGCCATCCTGATGGTTCGGTAACCACCCCTAACGGTTTCAAGCAGGCTTACGAAGCTTATTGCCAGAGTGGATGGGGAACCATCTCGCAGCCTGAGCAATTTGGCGGGCAAGGAATGCCCCACATCTTAAGCTTTGTGGTTGAAGAATTTCTCTGCGGCGCCAATCAATCGTTTGCCATGTACCCAGGGCTTACCAATGGCGCGGTTGCCGCCATCAAAGCCAAAGGGTCTCCAGAGCAGCAAGCCACCTATTTGCCCAAGCTGATTTCGGGCGAATGGAGCGGAACAATGAACCTGACTGAGCCGCAATGTGGGACAGACTTAGGCCTGATTCGCACCAAGGCTGTGCCGCAAGCTGACGGAACCTATGCGATTACGGGAACCAAGATATTCATCTCAGCGGGGGAACATGATCTCGCCAAAAATATCATTCACTTGGTACTGGCCAAACTGCCGGACGCCCCCGATTCTACCAAGGGGATATCGCTTTTTATCGTGCCGAAGTTCCTTTTGGATGATGATGGCAATCCTGCCACGCGCAATGCCGTATCCTGCGGCGCGCTTGAGCATAAGATGGGCATCAAGGCCAATGCGACCTGCGTTCTGAATTACGATGGTGCCACAGGCTGGTTGGTGGGTGAGGCGAATAAAGGCCTTGCCGCTATGTTCATCATGATGAATGCGGCGCGCCTAGGGGTTGGTATTCAGGGTTTGTCACAGGCAGAAGCTGCTTACCAAAATGCGGTGCTTTATGCCGCAGAGCGCCATCAAGGCCGGGCGCTGACCGGGCCGGCAGAACCCGCTGCAAAAGCTGATCCTTTGTTTGTCCATCCGGACGTGCGCCGCATGTTAATGGATGCCAAGGCCTATACCGAAGGCTTTCGCGCTTTAACTCTGTGGGGTGGCTTACTTGTTGATCTGGCAGGAAAAGCAGCGACTGCGGCTGAGCGAGAAGAGGCCGATGCCATGATCAGCCTGCTAACCCCGGTGATCAAAGGCTATGGTACCGACAAGGGCTATGATGTTGCCACCAATATGCAGCAGGTATGGGGCGGCCATGGTTACATCGCTGATAATGGCATGGAGCAATTTGTCCGGGATGCTCGGATTACAATGATTTACGAAGGGGCCAATGGGGTTCAGGCCATGGATTTGGTCGGACGCAAACTGGCGCTAAATGGGGGCAAGGCTATTCAGGCCTTTTTCGCCTTGGTTGATGATGAATGTGCGGCCGCCAAAACGGATGATCAATTGGCTGATCTGGCTATCCGGGTGGAAAAAGCCAATGGCGAACTGAAGGCCGCAACCCTCTGGCTTATGCAGAATGGCATGGCCAATCCCAATAATGCTGGGGCTGGGGCGCATCATTACATGCACATTATGGGCATCGTCTCGCTAGGTTTAATGTGGTTGCGCATGGGCCAAGCGGCACGTGCCGCTTTGGTGGCAGGCACTGATGAGGCCGCATTCTACGAAGCCAAGCTGGTAACCGCCCGCTATTTTGGTGAACGCTATACGCCTGATGCCGGAGCGCTGCGGCGCAAGATTGAAAGCGGCAGTGACACTATGATGGCGCTACCGCCAGAGGCTTTTGCAACTTTGTAGGTCAAACAATCCCACAGGAGTTACGTAAAGCAAGCATCACACAGGCTTAGAAAGGCCGCCCATGATTGGCGGTCCGCAGCGGCATCATAGCCGATTGCCGCCATCCCCCGATCATCACTGGCCGGATCGGTAAAGCCATGTTTAACCCCGGAATAGACATGGAAGTGCCAGTTGGCTTTGGCGGCATCCATTTCTTCCCAAAAAGAAAGCACCGCCTCACGCGGCACCAAAGGGTCTGAATCGCCGTGGCAGACCAAGACGCGCGGTTTGATGGGGCATTGCGCTGTGGCCTTGCGCCCAGTTTCCAAAAGGCCATGAAAACTGGCGACCAGAACCAGATCTTCGCCCATGCGTGCCAGTTCCAGTGCCGATTGACCGCCCATGCAAAAGCCAATTGCCGCCACCGCAAGGCCCTGTGCAGCAGGATGGCAACGCAGGGCTTCTAAGGATGCAGACAATCTGGTCCGATAATGATCAACATCTTGCCGCAAGGCTTCTGCCAAAGGACGAGAGGCTTCGAAGCTTTCTACCGGCTCACCATAAAAGTCAGCAATCATGGCTACATAGCCAGAATCAGCGAGCATTTTAGCGCGCCGTTCAATAGCAGGCATCACATTGGCAATGGTCGGAAAAACGACAATCGCGCCGCGGGCAGGGCCAGATGGACGAGCGAGCCAGCCGATCAGCTCTGTGCCGCGGTCGCTATAATTTACCCGCTCCAACATAGTCACTCAGGTAAGAAATCCGGGACCGACAGATAGCGTTCACCCGTATCATAATTGAAGCCAAGCACACGGCTACCTATCGGCAATTCAGGCAATTTCTGCGCAATGGCCGCCAGTGTTGCGCCAGAACTTATGCCAACCAAGATCCCTTCCTGCGTGGCGCAGCGGCGCGCCCAGTCTTTGGCATCTGCAGGATCAACTTGGATCGCGCCATCAATCGATTGGGTGTGAAGGTTACCTGGAATAAAGCCGGCGCCAATTCCCTGTATCGGGTGCGGTGCTGCTTGGCCGCCAGAAATCACCGGAGAGAGGCTTGGTTCAACGGCGTAGGCTTTCAGTGTTGGCCAGGTTTTTTTCAATGTTTCCGCACAACCTGTCAGGTGCCCGCCCGTGCCAACGCCGGTGATTAGATAGTCAATCGGTGTGGTCGCAAAATCGTTCAAGATTTCCTGCGCTGTGGTGCGCACATGAACTGCAATATTGGCAGGGTTTTCAAATTGTTGCGGCATCCAGCTTCCCGGTATTTCGGCCAGAAGTTCTTTTGCGCGCTCAATCGCGCCTTTCATGCCCTTTTCGCGGGGGGTCAGATCAAAACTAGCGCCATAGGCCAACATCAGCCGCCGCCGTTCGAGTGACATCGATTCGGGCATAACCAGGATCAATTTATAACCTTTGACCGCCGCCACCATGGCCAGGCCAATCCCGGTATTGCCGCTGGTCGGCTCAATGATTGTGCCCCCGGGTTGCAAGCTGCCATCGGCTTCCGCCGCTTCAATCATGGCCAGACCAATCCGATCTTTGATTGAACCGCCGGGGTTCGCCCGTTCATTTTTCACCCAAACTTCATGATCAGGAAACAATCGGGAAAGGCGAATATGCGGGGTTCCACCGATGGTTGCGAGGATCGATTCCGCTTTCATGGCTTCTGCTCCTTCTGACGATAATTGGGCGCGAAAGTCCGAGCATTACGCAATTCGGGAAATATTTTAGCCCAGGTCGCGGTGATCAGTATGGCGGCAACACCGCCAAATACAACTGCGCCAATTGCCCCCAACAATGACGCAAAGAGGCCCGACTGCATTTCACCCAATTCGTTTGAGGCAGAAATGGCAAGGCCAGAGATCGATGATACCCGCCCGCGCATTTCATCGGGGGTATTCAACTGTACCAAACTGGAGCGCACAAACACCGAAACCATATCTGCCGCACCCAGAATGATGAGAAAGACCAGAGACAAGACAAAGCTGGTTGAGAGACCAAAGCCAATCGTTGCCGCGCCATAGGCCGCCACACTCAGCAACATCTTAGCTCCAACATTATGGGCAATCGGCCGCCATGTTAGACCAATGGCGATAACTGCTGCCCCAAGCGATGGCGCGGCGCGCATGATACCCAAACCCTCAGATCCGACATGAAGAATATCGCGGGCATAGACCGGCAACAGCGCTGTTGCTCCGCCCAACAGAACGGCAAATAGATCCAGCGTGATGCATCCCAGCAAAAAATGATCGTTACGGACAAAGGCAAAACCTTCGCGCACCTGTTTGAACGGATGAACGTCACGGTTTGCCGCATTGCTAGGCTGTTTTGTAATGGCAAAAGCGCTGAGGCAAGCAATCAGCAATAGGCCAAAGGCAAGCCAATAGGGCAGATCGTGCCGAGCCGCAAACAACAAACCTGCCAAGGCTGGGCCGCCAACCGAGGCTGCTTGCCAAGCAATTGATCCAATCGCGATAGCGCGTGGCATCAAAGGCGCTGGAACAATGTTAGGCAATATTGCGCTAAGAGCGGGGCTAACAAAAACGCGCGCCGTGCCATGACAGGCGGCTAGCAGATAGAGCTGAGGAAGGGTCACTGCGTTTCTTGATGTAAGAAGCGCCAGAACCAGAACGATGATCAGATCAATGCCCAATGACAGAGCGCCAATAAGGCGGCGATCATAACGATCGGCAACAAGACCAGCGATTGGTGTGAGCAAAAACAGCGGCAGGAATTGCACCAGCCCCAGAATGCCCAGTTGGAATGAGGCTGCCGGTATCGACATGCCATATTGGCTGCGCGCGACATCATAGAGCTGATAGCCTAAAATTACGACCATGCCGCTGGTCGCCAAAGTGGAACTGAAGCGCGCCAGCCATAACATGCGAAAATCGCGGATGTGGATGGGGGATTTAGGATCAGTCACTTTTGCTTGATGGCAGTACGCCTGCATCTTGCCAAGATGATGCGGTAATATTAGCCAAAGCTTTGCACGATTTATGGTTCATCGAGCGCGGCGTAGCCGGGGGTTGGGCTGCAGGGCATCAAGCAAGGCCGTATAGTCTTCCAGCCTGATAATCCGCTCAAACTGAAAGCCGGCCCGATGATCAGCAAACCATAGCAGGTGCGCCTCGATCCGGCCCATATGCGGCAGGGCGATAGTTATTCGCTCTCCGCGTCCCAGATTGGTCTCGCCTTCAGCCATAAAGCCTTGGGCTGAAAGATTGATGATCCGCAGGCACAAATCGCCAAGGCGGCGATGCTCGGCCACAGTGGGATAATTCACCGGATGCCGCGTAATGCGCCGCATATCGGTTACGCTTAATTGTGCTCCTAACGCCATGTGCGTCCAGCTCCCTTGGGTGTGCTGACACGAGCTTGGCGAAAAATGCCGAAGAAAAGGTAAAGCCCGGCAAATTATTGCCGTTTAGGCGGGACGAAGGACCCCGTGCTTTTTCTTGCCAGATGAGAGACGCGTTTCGCAACGACCTGGAATATGGTGGTTTTCATCGCTGATGCTTACGCCATCCACCCGGGCTCCACCACCGGCAATAAGCCGCTTTGCTTCACCGCGACTCGCGGCAAAGCCAATCCCGACCAAGGCATCAATCAGACTAATTCCATCGCTGGGCAGTGCCAGTTCAGGCAGATCTTGACCTACCCCGCCAGCACCAAAGGTTGCGCTAGCCGTGGCTTCTGCCGTGCGCGCCGCCTGTTCGCCGCGGCACAATTTGGTAACTTCGTTGGCGAGCACAATCTTGGCGGCGTTAATTTCATTGCCGGGCAATGATTCAAGGCGGGCAATTTCATCCAGTGGCAGATCGGTGAATAGCCGCAGGAAACGACCAACATCGCGATCATCAGCATTGCGCCAGTATTGCCAGAAATCATAAGCTGGTAGCTGCTCTTCATTCAGCCAGACCGCGCCCGCCGCTGTCTTGCCCATCTTTGCGCCATCAGCCGTTGTAAGCAGTGGCGTGGTGAGGCCGAAGAGTTCTTTGCCTTCCATTCGCCGGGTGAGCTCGATCCCGTTAATGATATTGCCCCATTGGTCAGATCCGCCCATCTGCAAGCGGCAATTCTGTCGCATGGCCAGTTCACGGAAATCATAAGCCTGAAGGATCATGTAATTAAATTCGAGAAAGGTCAGCGGCTGTTCGCGATCCAGCCGCAGCTTCACCGAATCAAAGGTCATCATGCGATTAATGGTGAAATGTGGGCCAACCGTGCGCAGAAGTTCGATATAGCCAAGCTGGCTGAGCCATTCGTCATTATCGACCATGATCGCGTCAGTTGGGCCATCACCAAAGGTAAGCAGACGTTCAAACACGGTGCGGATCGAGGCGATATTCGCCTGAATCCCCTCGGCGGTGAGCATCTTGCGGCTTTCATCCTTGCCGGAAGGGTCGCCAACCTTGGTCGTGCCGCCACCCATGACAACGATCGGTTTGTGTCCAGCCTGTTGCAGGCGGCGCAACATCATAATCTGCACCAGGCTGCCGATATGCAGTGATGGCGCAGTGGCGTCGAAGCCGATATAGCCCGGGATCACTTGCTTGTTCGCAAGCGCATCGAGGCCCTCAGCATCGGTGAGCTGGTGGATATAGCCGCGCTCATCAAGCAGGCGAAGCAGAGATGATGTGTAATTTGTCATGGCGCTTTTCCGGTTTCGGCGCGCGCCTAGCACGGAGAAGCCCGCTTGGAAATGTTGACGCTGATCCCGCATCCCGATCATCAACCTTTGCAGGTTACATCTGTTACGGCTGCTGTGCTGGGTTGCGCAGACAATTGGTTGCGCTTGCGCTGGCATGTGCAGGGCAGCGCAGCTGTGATTGTCCCACCATTTGCTGGCAAGGGAAGGGCGGATGGCCTTTGGCAAACGACCTGTTTCGAACTGTTTGTGAAAGAACCGGGCAATCCAGCCTATAGCGAACTAAACCTCTCCCCGTCAGAGCAATGGGCCTCCTATGACTTTGCCGATTACCGCGCAGGCATGGCAAACCGCACTATGCCAAGAGCACCCGATTGCACGCTGCGGCGCGGCGGAGGAATGATGATTTTTGATGCCGCCATACCCTTGGCCGGTTTGCCTGCATTGCCATGGCTGTTTGGCTTGTCTGCCGTGATTGAAGAGGCTGGCGGGGTGAAATCTTATTGGGCCCTGGGCCATTCCGATGGAAAAGCTGATTTCCATCATCCATCTTGCTTCGCTGCCCGTCTTACTGCACCGGGGGCATTATGAAATTCGGAATAGATCGCCTGCTTTATGAGCCAGAACTGCGCCATCCGCTGATTGGCAAGCGCGTCGCTTTGGTTGCCCATCCCGCATCAGTGACCAGCGATTTGGTTCATTCTCTGGATGCCTTGGCCGCTTGCCCAGATATTACGCTGACTGCCGCATTCGGTCCGCAGCATGGCCTTAAGGGTGATAAACAAGACAATATGGTGGAAACAGCAGACACGCTGGATCCCACCTATGGCATCCCGATTTTCAGCCTTTACGGCGAAGTGCGTCGTCCCAGCGCAGAGATGATGGCCTCTGCCGATGTCTTCTTATTCGATCTGCAAGACTTGGGGTGCCGGATTTATACCTTCGTCACCACCTTGCTTTACCTGCTTGAGGCTGCCGCCGAGCATGGCAAAGACGTGTGGGTGCTGGATCGCCCGAATCCCGCAGGCCGTCCCATTGAGGGTACTTTGCTGCTACCTGGGCAGGAAAGCTTCGTAGGGGCTGGGCCAATGCCGATGCGACACGGACTGACCATGGGGGAAATGGGCCACTGGTTTATTGCCCATTTTGGCCTGAACGTACCTTATCGTGTGATCACCATGGATGGTTGGCATCCGGATGATGAACCAGGTTTTGGCTGGCCGGAAAGCCGCATTTGGATCAATCCCAGCCCCAATGCCGCCAATCTCAACATGGCCCGTGCCTATGCCGGCACGGTCATGCTGGAAGGAACGTCGCTGAGCGAAGGGCGCGGCACTACGCGCCCGCTCGAAGTTCTGTTTGGTGCGCCTGATCTTGATGCCAAGGCTATCCTGGCCGAGATGCGGCGCTTTGCCCCTGAGTGGGCGGCAGGCTGCGCTTTGCGTGAATGCTGGTTTGAACCAACCTTTCACAAACATGCGCATAGCTTGTGTAACGCGCTGATGATCCATGCCGAAGGGCCCGTTTATCATCACCAGACATTCCGCCCATGGCGCTTACAAGCCTTGGCGTTCAAGGCGATCCGGCGGCTCTATCCAGATTATCCGTTATGGCGCGATTTTCCGTATGAATATGAATTTGATCGCTTGGCAATTGATGTGATCAACGGCGGCCCCGCTTTGCGCGAATGGGTGGATAATCCCGCTTCTCAGCCCAGTGATCTTGAACAGATTGCCGGATGTGATGAGGCCGCTTGGCGGGATATGATTAAGCCTTTCCTGCTTTATGGTTGATCCGCGTTTAATTTTTCTTGCGAGTTAATTCGCGCATCGCACCATCAAGACCTTCCAGCGAAAGCGGAAACATATTGCCGTTCATTAGTGCTTTGATCATTTTGGTTGATTGCGAATAGTCCCACTGCCGTTCTGCTGTTGGATTAAGCCATACAGTTGCGGGATAGGTGTTGGTTATTCGTTGAAGCCAGACTGCGCCGGCTTCTTCATTGAAATGCTCCACCGATCCGCCGGGATGGCTGATTTCATAGGGGCTCATTGCGGCATCGCCAACAAAGATAACCTTGTAATCATGGCCATATTTATGAAGTACGCCCCAAGTCGGGATGCGTTCA
>JBEGLE010000232.1:0-9093 GCA_041183725.1 Pseudomonadota bacterium
GTTTCTATCCCACCCCCCGCTCAGCCTGCGCTTGTCGAAGGCCACGCGCTGAGAGTGCCTTGTGCAGGCAAGTTAGGCGTCAAAGCTTGCCTTGCCTGCGACTCTCTGCTAGCCGCGCCCCGCGATTGGCCGAACCTTAATGGGATTCGGTCTGGATTTTCGTTTCATTTTCAGGTGATTCCCGCGCAGTTTGCGGGCTCTCGCCTTCGGTTGTGAGGTGTGGCTTTTTTATGCAGATTCTCGTCCGCGACAACAATGTCGACCAGGCCCTTCGTGCGCTTAAGAAGAAGCTTCAGCGTGAGGGCGTGTATCGCGAGATGAAGCTGCGCCGTCACTTCGAAAAGCCGTCGGAAAAGCGTGCGCGTGAAAAGGCTGCTGCTGTTCGCCGCGCCCGTAAGCTCGAGCGCAAGCGCGTGGAACGCGACGGCGGCAAATAAGCCTCGACACTTGCTCCCAACCGCAGGTTGGGCCAAGAGGGCGCGGCATTGAAACCGCGCCCTTTTTGTTTGTTACTGCAATTCAGGATGTCCCGATGACCGAGATCACCCGTGTCCCGCTTTTGCCGATTGCCAAAGGCTCGCTGAGCAAGCTTTGGCTTGGTGTCGTTGTGGCTGTGGCTGCGGCCTCTGGCCTGGCTTGGGCAACCATGCCGCCGCTCGTCAGCGTGAAGACGGTTAAGGCTGGCGCTGGGGCTGCCCCGACACTGGCGGACATGGCCTATGTGAAGCTTGAAGGTAAGCTGAAGGACGGCACCGTGTTCCAGCCAGAGGCGCAAGGCCCGGTGAACATGCGGGAAATGATCCCCGGCTTCACCAAGGCGCTGTTGCAGATGCAAAAGGGCGGCAGCTATCACGTCGTGATTCCGGCCAAGCTGGGCTATGGTGATAAGGCCAATGGCCCAATCCCGGCGAACAGCGATTTGGTATTTGAAATTGAACTGCTCGATTTCATGAATGCCGAACAGTATCAGGCGCAGCAAATGCGGATGATGCAGCAGCTTCAGCAAATGCAGCATGGCGGCCAAGGTCTGCCTGAAGGCGCCATACCCCCGGCGCAGTAACGCCCCAAACTATCCCTTCAACCAAGAGGTTTGCGACAATGTCGGTCGACACTGCCACCGTGGCCAAGATCGCCGCGCTGGCCCGCATCAAGGTTTCCGAAGCAGAACTTCAGGCTATGGTGCCTGAACTGAACGGTATCTTGGCTTGGGTTGAGCAACTGGGCGAAGTGGATGTTGCCGGCATTGAGCCGATGACCGCCGTCATCACCAACCACCTGCGTTTGCGCGATGATGTGATTAACGCCGATCCGCTGACCGGCGGCGGCAAGCGCGATGCCGTGCTGGCCAATGCCCCGGCCCCTGAACACGGCTTTTTTGGCGTGCCCAAGGTGATCGAGTGATGGCGCTGGCCGTGTCGCACGACACCCTTCTGCAGGCTTTGGATGCGCGCGCCTGTTCCGTAACCCTTACGCCTAACCCCGCTCTGGCTGCGCTTGTCGCAGCCCGCGCGATCACCTTGGGTCTTGAAGCATGACTGATCTTACCGATCTTGGCGTCGCCGCGATCCGCAACGGGGTTGCCACAGGCGATTTTACCGCGGTTGAAGTGGCAGAGGCATTCAACGCCAATGTTGCTGCGGCGCAAAGCGCGCTGAATGCCTTTATCGTCACCACGCCGGATGCCGCGCTGGATGCCGCGCGCAAAGTGGATAGTGCCCGCGCTGCGGGGCAGACGCTGGGCAAGCTGGCCGGTGTGCCGATTGGCATGAAGGATCTGTTCGCCAGCAAGGGCGTGCAGACCACGGCAGCCAGCCATATTCTGGAAGGTTTTGTTCCGCAGTACGAAAGCACCGTCAGCCAAAAGCTGTGGGATGCAGGCGCGGGGATGCTGGGCAAGCTGAACTTGGATCAGTTCGCCATGGGATCATCGAACGAGACCAGCTATTTCGGCAATGTCATTTCGCCGTGGCGGCGCAGCGGCGGTGACACCGCAGCTTTGGCCCCCGGTGGTTCATCGGGCGGCAGTTCTTCTGCTGTTTCGGCCCGGCTGTGCCCGGCAGCAACCGGCACTGATACCGGTGGCTCGATCCGCCAGCCCGCCGCCTTCACCGGCATTTCGGGGATTAAGCCAACCTATGGTCGCTGCTCACGCTGGGGCGTGGTGGCCTTTGCCAGCTCGCTCGATCAGGCCGGATCAATGGCCCGCGATGTGGCCGACTGCGCGATCATGCTTGAGGCCATGGCCGGCTTTGATCCCAAGGATTCGACCAGTCTCAATATGCCGGTGCCCGAATGGCACGCAAACCTTTCGGGCGATCTGAAGGGCAAAAAGGTGGGCATCCCACGCGAATACCGCGTCGATGGCTTGGATGATGATGTAGCCAAATCGTGGGAGCAGGGCATCGCCTGGCTCAAGGATGCAGGCGCAGAGGTCATCGATATTTCGCTGCCGCATACCAAATATGCCCTGCCGACCTATTACATCATCGCGCCGGCCGAAGCCTCGTCAAACCTCGCGCGTTATGATGGTGTGCGTTATGGTCTGCGTGATCTACCCGATGGGGCAGGGCTACAGGATATGTATGCCGCCACCCGCGCTGCGGGGTTTGGCCCAGAGGTCAAGCGCCGGATTATGATCGGCACCTATGTGCTCTCTGCCGGGTTCTATGATGCCTATTATACCCAGGCGCAAAAGGTCCGGGCCCTGATCGCCCGCGATTTTGAGCTGGCCTTTCAGACCTGCGATGTGATCTTGACCCCCACCGCACCAAGCGCGGCTTTTGCCCTGGGGGAAAAGAGCGCCGATCCGCTAGAAATGTATCTGAACGATGTGTTCTCGGTGCCCGCCAGCTTGGCTGGTCTGCCGGCGATGTCGGTTCCCGCCGGGCTGAACCGCCAGGGGCTGCCGCTGGGCTTGCACCTGATCGGGCGGCCGTTTGACGAACAGGGCGTGCTGAACGCCGGTCTCGCGATTGAAAGCCGCGCCGGGTTTACCGCCCGGCCGGAGAAGTGGTGGTAAGATGAGCAGCTATCGCATTCAGGGCGCCACGGGCGAATGGGAGGTCGTGATCGGCCTTGAAGTTCACGCTCAGATCACCACCCAGTCCAAGCTGTTTTCTGGCGCGGCCACGGCTTTTGGCGCCGAGCCGAATTCGCAGGTTAGCTTGGTTGACGCGGCCATGCCCGGCATGTTGCCCGTTCCCAATCGCGAATGCATCCGGCAGGCGGTGCGCACCGGCATGGCGATTGAGGCGCAGATCAATGCGTGGTCGCGCTTTGATCGCAAGAATTACTTCTATGCCGATTTGCCGCAGGGCTATCAGATCAGCCAGCTCTTCCACCCCTTGGTGGGCGAAGGCCATATCGACATAAGCTTGGACGACAAGAACCCCGATGCTGCGGTAAAGACCATCGGCGTTGAACGTATCCATGTGGAGCAGGATGCGGGCAAGCTGATGCACGATCAGCACCCGACCATGTCCTATGTTGACCTGAACCGTTCGGGTGTGGCCCTGATGGAAATCGTTAGCCGTCCGGATATGCGCTCGCCTGCCGAAGCCGGGGCCTATGTGCGCAAGCTGCGTTCGATCCTGCGCTATGTCGGATCGTGCGATGGCAATATGGAAGAAGGCTCAATGCGGGCTGACGTCAACGTTTCGGTGCGCAAGCCCGGCGAAGAATTCGGCACCCGCACCGAAACCAAAAACGTCAATTCGGTGCGCTTTGTTATGGCGACCATCGAATATGAAGCGAACCGGCAGGTTGATGTGTTGGAAAGCGGCGGGACGATCGTGCAGGAAACCCGCCTGTTCGATCCCGATACCGGCACCACCCGCTCGATGCGCAGCAAGGAAGACGCGCACGATTACCGCTATTTCCCCGATCCTGATCTACTGCCCTTGGTGCTTGAGGATGATTTCCTCGCCGAATGCCGCGCCAGCTTGCCCGAACTGCCCGATGCCAAGCGCCATCGCTATGAAACCGCGCTGGGGCTGGCCCCCTATGCGGCTGGGGTGCTGACCGCCGAGGTGGAAACCGCGCGCTGGTTTGAAGCTCTGCTGGCCGAAACCGCAGCGGCCGCGAACAAGACCGAAGCCGATGTTGCCAAGCAGGCATCAAACTGGCTGATTTCCGAATTCTTTGGCGCGCTCAACAAGCTGGGCAAGAGCCTTGAAGATAGCCCGGTGAGCCACCAAGGCGCGGCAGAATTGCTGGCCCTGATCGCCAATGGCACGATCTCAGGCTCCATCGCCAAGCAGGTGCTGGAAAAGATGCTGGACAGTGGCGACAGCGCCGCGACCATCGTCGAGCGCGAAGGTCTGCGCCAAGAAAGCGATACCGGCGCGATCGAAGCCGTGGTGGCCAAGATTTTGGCCGATAATGCTGACAAGGTTGAACAGTACAAGGGCGGCAAGGAAGCCCTGTTTGGCTTCTTTGTGGGGCAGACGATGAAAGCGATGCAGGGCAAGGCGAACCCACAGGTGGTCAACGAACTGCTGAAGAAGGCTTTGAGCTAAGGTCAAGCTTCACTTTTAGCTCCACTTTTGTTTGTATCGGCCATGGCGTGTTGGCCTTGGCGGTAAGCTGTGCTTGAACCCACCTGTCCAAGGGGGTGTTCATGAGACTTTTTGCATGGCTTTTCCTTGCTCTGGCGGTGGTGCCTGTCTGCGCACAGGGCCAGACCTTTGATAACCATAGCGTTATCACCCTGCACAGGGCCGGGCTGGGGGCTGATGTTATCACCGCCAAAATCCGGGCCTTGCCGTGCAATTACGATATATCCACCGACGGCCTGATTGCCCTCAAAACCGCAGGGATCGGACAGGATGTCATCGTTGAGATGGTGCAAAAATGCACCGGATCGGCGCGGGCGCAGGGGATCAATGGGGCAAGTGGTGATCCCCTGAGCAAACATCCACCGGGTATCTATCTGGCCGCAGATCAGTCGGGCGGGGCTAAGCTGATACTCCTCCACCCAACATCCACGGCCGGGATCAAGCTCACGGGCAATGGCAGTCTGCTGTTTCCCTATATGGCCAAGCTGACCGTGCCGCAGGCGCAGGCACAATTGGTTAGTCCCTCGGCACGGCCGACCTTCTATTTTTATTTTGATTCCGATGATCGGCAGGTCAACACCTTTGGCACGGTTTCATCGCTGGCCGCGCAATCGCCGAATGAGTTCAGCCTTGTGCGCTTTCGCAGCAATCAGGGCGCGCGCCAATTTGTTATCGGCCGGGTGCAGCCCTTGGTTGAAGTGCTGGGGATTGATCCGAAAAACGCCTTGGCCTTTGAAATGGCCGAGGTGGGAGATGGGATCTTTCGCATTTCCTTTTCCAGCGATCTCGTGCCCGGCGAATATGGCTTTATCCTGCCGGGGGCAAAGAGCCACTTTCGGATATATGACTTTTCGGTCAGCAATCCCGCACTTGTTAAATAGCCAGCCTAAGCCACCCGATTGCCGCTGATCGCCATGGTGCCGAACACCCCAGCTTTCACCGTGCCGGAAACCGCATCGCCATCAACCGTGGCTTCGCATTGCAGGGTTACGGGTAGTGGCACTTTCATGTCCATGGACCAAACCAGCGTGTTGCCGCTGATCTTGCCGTCGGTCACGGCCATTGATCCCAGATCGCCGTTCAGCGCGCCGGTGAAGCTATCGCCGTCCACCACCACAGTGAAGGTGCCGTTCTGCGGCCCCATCGGAGTTTTTACAGCGACGGCATAGGTTCCAGCGAGCGACATGATCTTCTCCTGTATAAGCGGGCTTAGCTTTGCGCCTGTGCGGGCAGGGCTGTCAATTGCCACTGGTGGGTGCGGGCGCAAACTCCAGCGGGAGGCCAAGGCCTTTTAACTGCGGTTCAATCACCTTGCGATCACCCACCACAACAAAGACCAAGCCTTCGCTCTGTAGCCATGTTTTGGCGGCACTATCCAGCGCCTTGGCGTCTATAGCGCGATAGCGGCTGGGCAGGGTGGCATAATAATCATCAGGCCGCCCCAACCGCTGGTTGGCGATCATCGCCTGCATGACCTGACCATTGGTTTGAAAGCGATTGGGCAGGCCGCGAATATTGCCATCGGTCACCCGCGCCAGTTCGGCGGCATCCACCGGTTTTTGCGCGGGGAAGGCAGCCATGTCGGCTAAGAGCACCTTGATCGCATCGCCAGTCTTGTCCGCCTGCACAGGGGCAGACAGCGTGAAGGTGCGCGGCCCCAGCGGCGCGGCAACCGCAGAGCGCACGCCATAGGACCAACCCTTGTCCTCACGCAGGTCCATATTCAGGCGGCTGAGAAAGCCATTGCCCAGCACTTCATTGGCCAGATCAAGTGCCTCATGCCCCTGATCGCGACCCGTTAGAGAGAGAACCCGTCCGCCAACGATCACCGATTGCGGCGAATTGGCGCGGTCAATCAGCACGATGCGGCTGCGTGGGGCGGGAACGGCGGCATCCAGCGGCTTTATCGGCTTGGGGCTGGCTGGGGCCTGCCATGTGCCCAAGGCCTGATCCAGCAGCGGCTTGAGCTGTGCCATGGTAATATCACCCACCACTGTAATGCGCGCCAGATCGGGGCGCAGCCACTTGGCATGGGCGCGGCGCAGGGCATCAGGCGTCAGCGCCGCCAGCGATGCGGCCGTGCCCAGACCATCACCGGGCAGGCCATAGGGGTGAACATCGCCAAACAGGATTGGGCTGAGCGCACGGGCCGCCATGGCCGATGGCGCGGCGTTCACTTGCGCCAGACTGGCCAATTGCTGCGCCTTGATCCGCGCCACTTCATCGGGAGCAAAGGCGGGATTACGGGCAATATCGGCCATAAGCACTAGCGATGGGGCCAGATTGGCGCTGAGCGCATCGAGCACCACACCAGAGGAATCGATCCCCGCACCGGTGGAAATCGAAGCGCCAAGTCGTTCCTGTTCTTCGGCAATGCGGGTGGAATCGCGGCTGGTCGTGCCTTCATCCAACATGGCCAGCATCAGCGATTGGGTGCCCGGTGTATCGAGCCGGTCAGCGCTGGTGCCAGCATTGAATTGCAGGCTGACGATCACCTTGGGGATCGCGGTGCGGCGTGCGAGTTCCACCGGTATGCCATTGGCCAAAGTGGCGCGTGCAATCATCGGGAAAGCCAGATCGCCCACCGGATCAACCGCAGGCGCGGTGCGGGGGGTAGACTTGGCCAGCGCAGCGACTGGTTGTTTGGCATCTTTGGGCCGCGGCGCGGTGCTGGCTTCATCGCCCCAGCCGCCCATGCTTTCGCCCTTTTCGGTGCGCGGGCCGGGGACCACGGCCAAGGCCAGAACCGGGCGCGACAGCCACTTGACCATGGCTGCCTTGATCCGCTCTGGCGTCAGCGCGGCCACATCGGCCAGTTCGCGGCGGTAATGGGCGGGATCACCGGAATAAAGCTGCCCTTCGGCCAAGGTTGTGCCCTTGCCGCCAAACCCGCCAACCTGTTCCAAACCGCTAATCTCGGCGCTGACGATCTTGGTCGCGGCGCGGCGGACTTCATCAGCGCTGGGCCCTTCGGCCAAGAACTGGGCGATTACCGCGTCAAAGGCCTTTTCCGCATCAGAGCGTGCCACGCCGGGTTTCACATCCATCTCGGCTTGCAGGAAGCTGACCTGTTCAAACTGCTGGCTGCTGGCCGAAACGCTTACCGCTTGGCCGCTGCCGCGCACCAAGGCATTGTCCAGCCGCGAGCTGGACAGGCCGCCCAAGATATACAGCCCCACTTGCAGGGCGACGGCATCGGGATCGTTCAGACCCGGCCCGCTCCAATTGCGGGTCAGGCGCGGCAGCGGCACCTGATCGGCCATGTCGCGGCTGATCGGTGCGGGTAGGGTTACAGGGCCAGCAGCAACGCGGTGTGCCTCTGGCCCGCGCGGTATGTGGCCAAACCATTTTTCCATCATGGGCCGGGCCGTGGCAGCATCAATATCGCCTGACAGCGCCAGAACGACATTGTTGGGCGCGTAATTGTCGGTAAACCATTGCCGCACATCGCTGGGCGAGGCGGCATCCAGATCGGCCATCGAACCGATCGTGGCGTGGCGATAGGGATGACCCACCGGAAACAGGCCTTCGCCCACGGCATAGTCCATCAGGCCATAGGGCTGGTTATCGCCCTGCCGCTTTTCGTTCTGTACCACGCCGCGCTGCTTATCGAGCTTGTCTTGCGTTACCGCGCCCAGCAGATGGCCCATGCGGTCGCTTTCCAGAAACAGCGCCAGATCAAGCGCGCCCTTGGGCACGGTTTCAACATAATTGGTGCGATCATACCACGTTGATCCGTTGGTCGCGGTTGATCCGGCGCTTTCCAGCGGCACGTCGAAATTGGGCACGTTCTCTGATCCACCAAAGAACAGGTGTTCATAAAGATGGGCAAAGCCGGTCTTGCCCTTGGGCTCGCTTTTGGAACCGACCCGGTAATAGAGCGTCACCCCCACAACCGGTGCCTTGCGATCGGTGTTGATCAGCACGGTCAGGCCATTGGCCAGGGTAAAGCTGTCATAAGGAATGGTCACCGCGCTGACGAGATCAGCCAGTGGTGCAGGCTGCGCCAAGGTTTCGGCGGAAGTGGGCGGCGCAGGCGGCGCAGTGCGGGCCGATAGCGGCGTGGTGCTGGTGGCCAGCGCCAAAGCAATCAACGAAACATTCACGAAACGGCGCATGGGCATGGGTCCCAATAGGTAAGGTGTTATATAAAAAGTTCTAATTAAGGTGCAGAATTAGATATAGAAATTTTATGAACCGCATGGGCGGCAATATCACCCTCGGTAAAATAGACCGTCTTTAACCGATGCTGGGCGTAAAGCTTTGCCTGATCGGCATAGTGCGGGCTGTTGGGCCGGGTGGTGGCCGTGCCAAACGGAACGATTGATTGTGATCGCACCGGCCCCTGCGGTGGCCATTCAACGAACATGACAAAGCTATCGCCGTGTTTCGTCAGCAAGCGGCCATCTTTGGTCTCAAGGTTATAACTGGTTGCGGCGCGCAGGGTGTCGCCGCCGCCGTCCATCGGGTAGTCCGACTGGCCTTGGCGAATGCGCTGCGCCTCACCCAGCGGCGGATCGATGCGGCCGAAGTACTT
>JBEGLE010000233.1:0-2839 GCA_041183725.1 Pseudomonadota bacterium
CCCTTATAAGCGAAGCCGACTGGCAGATTAGCCGTGATGTCTGCCGCGCGGCTTTTGATGGCTTGGCACCCGATCTGCGCGCGGCGCTGGAATTGGCTGCCCAGCGCATTCGCGCCTATCATCAGGCGCAGCTTCCAGCTGACCGCGATGAAACCGACAATGCTGGGGTTCGGCTTGGTGCGCGCTGGGGCGCCGTTGATGCCGCCGGACTTTATGTTCCGGGCGGACGGGCGGCTTATCCCTCATCGCTGCTGATGAACGCCATCCCCGCCAAAGTGGCAGGGGTTGGCCGTTTGGTTGTTGTCACCCCCACCCCCAAAGGTCAGGTGAACCCGCTGGTTCTGGCGGCGGCGCATTTGGCAGGGGTCGATGAAGTGTGGCGTATCGGCGGCGCTCAGGCCGTTGCCGCCCTTGCCTATGGCACTGAACGGATCAAACCGGTGGACGTGATTACCGGCCCCGGCAATGCTTGGGTGGCAGAGGCCAAGCGTCAATTGTTTGGCGTGGTTGGCATCGACATGGTCGCCGGACCCAGCGAAATTCTGGTCATCGCCGATGGCCAGAATGACCCCACTTGGATCGCCGCCGACCTGCTAAGCCAAGCCGAGCATGATCCCGCCGCACAAGCAATCCTGATCGCCGATGATGCCGCCTTTGCCGATAGGGTCGCCGCACAGGTTCAGGCCGAATTGGCCCTGTTGCCCACCGCCCGCACCGCCAGCGAAAGCTGGGAGCGGCACGGCGTGATCATCGAAGTGGCCAGCCTTGATGAAGCGCCCGCCTTGGCCAATGCCTTGGCCGCTGAACATGTCGAGATCGCTACCGACAACCCCGAAGTGTTGTTTGCTGACATTCGCCATGCTGGCAGTGTTTTCCTTGGCCGTTATACCCCCGAAGCGGTTGGCGATTATGTCGCCGGACCCAATCATGTGCTGCCCACCGGGCGGCGCGCCCGTTTTTCATCAGGATTGTCTGTGCTCGATTTTATGAAACGCACCAGCTTTATCCAGCTCGATGCCCAAGCCTTGGCTAACATTGGCCCCGCCGCCATTGCCTTGGCCGATGCCGAGGGCCTGCCCGCCCATGCCCGCTCAATCGAAACGAGGCTGGGGATATGAGCGGCATCAGCGGTAACAGCAAATCCCGCGCCGCGGCTCGCCTTGCGGCGGTGCAGGCGCTCTATCAACATGCGATGGAAGAAACCACGCTGGAACGGCTGTTGGATGAATTCCATCGCCACCGCTTGGGCGCGGAAATCGAAGACGAGCTTATGCTGCCGGCTGAGACTGCCTTTTTCGATGATATCGTCGCCGGGGTTATTGCCCGCCGCGATGAAATTGACGCTATCATATCCAGCAAGCTGGCCGATGGCTGGGCCATCGAACGGTTGGATCGCACCCTGCTGCAAATCCTGCGCGCCGGAACCTATGAATTGATGGCCCGCGCCGATGTGCCCACCGGCACAGCAATCAGTGAATATCTTGATGTCACCCACGCCTTCTTCAACACCCGCGACGCCAAATTCGCCAACGGCGTGCTGGATGCCGTGGCCAAGGCTGTGCGCTAGCATCTGCTATTGAGCAAGGAAAACGCCTTCATCACTGCCCTGCGCTCTATGGTGGCGCATCCGGGGGCGCGTGGTTTGGCTGATGATGCCGCCGTGCTGGATTTTGGCGGCGAAACACTGGTTCTCACCCACGACATGCTGGTTGAAGGTGTGCATTTCCTGCCCGGCCAAGACGCCGCAGATATCGCGTGGAAACTGGTCGCGACCAATGTTTCCGATCTTGCAGCCAAAGGGGCCAAACCCACCGCTGCCTTGCTGGGCTATATGCTGGGGCGCGATGATGTGCGGTTTCTGGATGGTCTGAAGCAAGCGCTGGATCATTACCAAATGCCCTTGCTTGGCGGAGATACGGTAAGTGGCAAAGGGCCACAGTCTCTAGGTCTAACCGCAATTGGCCGCGCCACCCATCACCCCGTGCCTTCGCGCAGCGGTGCGCACGTAGGGGATGGCATATGGATCACCGGACCATTAGGCGCAGCCATGATCGGGCTTGAAGCCTTGCAATCAGGCCTCGGCAATAGCCTCGCCTATCGCCGTCCGCAGGCCCGGCTGGCTGAAGGCTTGGCTCTGGCCCCCCACGTAAGTGCCATGATGGATATATCCGATGGCCTTCTGCTGGATGCCACACGTATGGCGAAAGCGAGCGGCGTGACCCTGTCAATCATCAGCGCAGACGTTCCCATCGCCGCCCCCGAATCCCGCCGCGATGAAGCTTTGCGCTGGGGCGATGATTATGAACTCTTGTTCACCGCGCCCGCAAACCTTGTCCTTCCCGTTGCAGCCACCCGCATTGGCGAAGTGCGGCCCTGGCAAAGCGCGCCACTTTTGCTCGATGGCAAGGCCTTATCCGCCAATGAAAAGGCAGGATTTGAGCATAACTGAGGGTAAGCCCGCCGATTTCTGCGAATTGGCTTGCACGGCCCCTCACCTGCCGATAGCCAAGTCAATGGGCGACACCGCGATCGGCGGATAAGTCGCTGTCTAGAGGATCAATAACAGGAGGGGCATGCCGTGAATTTAGTCACGATAGCCATAATTCTGGGGCTGGTCGCCGTGGTTTACGGCGCATTCACCAGTCGCCAAGTGCTCAGCGCTTCAGCGGGCAATGAAAAAATGCAGGAAATTGCCGCGGCCATTCAAGAAGGCGCGCAAGCCTATTTGAAGCGCCAATATACCACTATCGCCATCGTTGGCGTGGTTGTCGCTGTCATCGTCGCTTGGGCGTTGGGAACGATCTCCGCCACAGGCTTCGTGCTTGGCGCAGTGCTTTCT
>JBEGLE010000234.1:0-3343 GCA_041183725.1 Pseudomonadota bacterium
GGCGATACAATCCGCACAGTAATTTGGCAGGATGGGCCCGCCCTTCACTTCCGTGCTGAAGCAGCAGAGCGCGACGTTGTCGTAATCGATAATGGGATTGCGGCACTTATTGGCTAAGGCCAGTCTGGAAGCCGTCCGCGCATACCATCAAAGATAGATTTCATGCTATCGGGGACATCGCCAACTCCAATGCCGGTGCCAAAGTTCACGCCTCGCCGCTCAAATATCCGCCATCCTCTATCGGTGCGGCGCAAACGATCTTGATAGCCGCCAACCGCCAGCAAATCTGTTGGGGCATATTCGTTGCCATCGGCACGGTGAAACCAATGCCAAGCCATAACTTTTGAGGTCGCTCGCGCTTCATCACCTTGCATCTCAATGATGACATTGCTGATTGTGTGAGAACAGCCCTTAAGCATCCCGCTGCACCCCATAACCGTCGCATTGATTTGCGCGCGCCCAATCGCCTGCTGGCCACCAAAATCAATGTCGCCATCTTCGGTGAATATCTCTTCGGCAATGCGATGATGTTGTTGGGAATCCAGCAAATGCGCATACATATAAAGCCGCTCTTCCACGGCGATGCGGTCGGCTAATATGTTGGAATCAAGCGCCATAACCAACATACTCCAAACCAGACGGATCAATCATCCTTCTGTGCAACCGGGGTCATATTCTGCATAAAGGCATAAAAATCTGGGCCAAGCTCAGGCAGTTCCATCCCCAGTCTCTCAGCAAGATACAGCGTCATGAAATTGGCGTTTAAGGATTTATTCTCTGGCGGAATATTGCCAACCCCAACCTGCCGATCAAAAGCCCCCACCGCGACCAAAGCCATGCGCAAGGCTACCACCACATCGTAATAATCAAGATGCTGTGCCTTACGCCCAGCCGCAGCTTCCCAAATGGCAATCGTCTGATCGCGGCTAGGCAGCCCCTCAAGGCGGGCAACCCCAAAGCGGCGGCTGAACAAATCGTCGAAATAGAGCCACCAAGCCAGATCGAGCTCGGCCGGCCCCAAGGCGGCCAGTTCCCAATCAATCAACCCAGTGACCTTGCCATCGGGATGAAACATAACATTGGAAGGCGTGCTATCACCCCACAGTACATTAACCGCTGTTTCCGCCGGCTCATGATTGCGGATAAAGGCAATCGCGGCATCCACATAGGGCATCACACGATCCTTGCGGCAACCGCGATACCAGGCCTCGATATGGCCCAGGTACTGATCTAACCCCGGCTTGCCCCATTCCGCACGAGCAAGAAAAGCAAAGCCATCGGCTTGCCAATCAATTTTGCTCAGCAGAGCAAAGGCTTCGATGGCATTCTTCCAAGTCTCGCCGCGCTGCGATGGCGCCATGTCAGCGACCCAACCCAAAGAATTATAATTGGGATTTTGGGTTACCGATTGGCCTTCAACCCGCCCCATGACCAAGAAAGGATTACCTAGAACAGAGGGGTCAAGCTCCATTCCAATCCAATCAGGCACTGGTGCCAACTTAAGCCTATCCAGAGCAGCCATCATCCGGCCCTGTAATTCAAGGCTTGAACCCAGAACAACTTCAAGATTGGTTGGCTGACGGCGCACCACCAAGGTGCGGGATTGCGGCCCAGCTGCATCATCATAATCGACTTCAACGAAAAATATTTCCGCCGAAAAACCAGAGCCCAGTGTCACGTCCAACGGGCGCAACTTTACATTGTGCCAGCCTTCAACCCGCGCCTCTAGCCAGTCGCGCAGGCGAACCTGAACGTCATGCGTCGTCAAAGCCATGTTTAAAGCCCCTTTGCCGCCAAGGCACGCTTCAACGCTGAGGTCAGCGGCCCCATGTCATTGGGTGAAGCGCCATGGAGCAGAATTTCGTCTGCCCCGGCATCCAAATAATCCATAAGCTGATCAGCACAGCGCGCCGCGGTGCCAACAGCCGCGCCATCATCAATCCATTGCTGGGGCAAGAGCTGACCCACATCGACCAGTTCCTGCCGCGTATAGGCTTGATCGGCTGGCTTTCCGTTTAGGCCTGCAATCTTGGGGTGGGCGCGGATTTGATCCAGAACGCTCTTGTCCCATTCATTGATTTCAACAATCAAATCACCAAATCCGGGCAGCTCAAAATAGGTGATGGCACGGCCACGAACGACCGCGTCTTCCTCATCTTTGGGAAGATCCGGTGCAACGATAATATTGTGATAGATCCGCACCGACATTGGATCCCGCCCAGCCTTTTCGGCCGCATCGCGAACAATTTTGGTGCTGTTCTTCACTCCGGTTGGCGAAACAAAGGGGTGAAGTAACACGCCATCGCAATGCGTGCCGGCAAATTCGAGACTTTTGGGGCCAATCGCGGTGAAAATGATCGGCGGGGTTGGGCCTTTGTAATAGTCCGTTAGCTTTAGCATCGGGAACTTACCAAGCAGGCCATCATAGCTAACTTCTTCTCCGCGCCATAGGCGGCGAAAGATACTGATGTAATCAGCCAGTCGCTCCATTGTGATTGCCGGCGCGCCCATCATCTTCATATAAGCTGGCACGGCACGGGCAAACATCACGCCGAAGCGATCGCCGCTCATGGCTTGCATCAAGTTGGCGGTGCTTGCGGTCACCAAAGGATGGCGCATGGTTGCGTAAAATGTGCCATTGATGCGGATCCGCGAAGTTGCTTCACTAACCGCACCGGCCAGAACGGCGGGCTCTTTCAACGCAAAGCGCTCTGAAATCCATACGGCACCAAGACCAATACGTTCAGCTTCCAGCGCCTCTTCAATACCACGCCGCGGATCATCTACGCGGCCTGGCAGGATATAGGTTCCAAATTTATCAAACAGCGCCTGCGCGCCCGGCTCTTGTGTCAAATGACTTCTCCCTATGCGCGTAAATCGCGATTATTATGATCATTCAGCAAGCATGATCGCAATCAACCTTCCCGAAGGCAGGGTGGCCTAGCGACATAACAGAGGCAATCTGTGTGCAGAGGAGATAACCATGGACGCCCTACAAACTTTGCAAGCCATTGAGGACATTCGCGCCGTAAAAGCGCGTTACTGCCGATTGCTGGATACCAAGCAGTGGGAAGAATTTGCCGCCCTTTTTACCACTGACGCAGAGATGGATGTTCGCGAAGATACCGGGAACCGGCCAATCACTGGTATTCCAGCTATAGTCGCACAGGTTCGCTTTGCGGTCGATCACGCAGCAACAAGCCATCAGGTCCACACAGGTGAGATCACCTTGCTTGGCCCAGATAAGGCGAGCGGCGTTTGGGCCATGCAGGATCGGGTCGTCTGGCAGGAAGGCCAATCACCGTTACCCGGCGTGGCTTCCATCACTGGCTATGGTCAATAT
>JBEGLE010000235.1:0-7114 GCA_041183725.1 Pseudomonadota bacterium
GATGGGGTACAGCTTCAACCTTGATGGCTCGATGATGTACACCAGCTTCGCGACAATGTTCATCGCGCAGGCTTACAATATTGAACTCAGCATAGGGCAACAGATCGCCATGCTGCTGACCCTGATGGTCTCGTCAAAGGGCATCGCCGGGGTTCCCCGCGCCTCGATGGTGGTGATCGCCGCCACGCTCACCCAATTTGGCCTGCCGCTTGAAGGCATTGCCCTGTTGCTTGGCATCGATACCTTTTTGGACATGGGCCGCACGGCAACCAATGTTGTTGGCAATTCGGTGGCAACCAGCGTGATCACCAAGTGGGAAGGCATGTTCCAACCGCTGCGTGACCCTGATGCAGAGCCGTTGCATGCGCCAAGCAATACACCCGAACATGGCCGTCGGGGGCTTAACCTTGATCCAGAGGGGTAATCATGCGCGCTTGGCCTTACTGGCCGGTTTTGCGCCTTTTTGCAGCACCTTGGCCTTGAAGCCGCACAGGTCCGCCACTGGGCAGCGCCAGCATTCTGGGCTGCGTGCCTTGCAAATATACCGGCCATGCAAAATCAGCCAATGATGCGCCCCAACCCGAAAAGGGTGCGGCACTTTTTTCTCTAATTGCTTTTCCACCGCCAGCGGCGTCTTGCCTTTGGCCAGTCCGGTGCGGTTACCAACCCGGAAAATATGGGTGTCGACAGCGAAGGTTTCCGCCCCAAAAGCACAGTTCATCACCACATTGGCGGTCTTGCGGCCAACGCCGGGCAGGGTGGTCAGAACATCGCGATCAGCAGGGACCTCGCCGCCGTGATCGTTCACCAGAATGTCTGATAGCGCGATGACATTCTTCGCTTTTGTGTTGAACAGGCCGATGGTTTTGACGTGCTCTTTCAGGCCCTCTTCGCCCAGATCCAGCATCTGCTGCGGGGTTTTGACCAGACGGAACAGCGCCCGTGTAGCCTTGTTCACCCCAACATCTGTCGCCTGCGCCGAGAGGACCACGGCGACCAGTAATTGATAGGTATTGCCAAATTCCAGCTCGGTTTCGGGCGCGGGATTAAGCTCTGCCAAGCGGCGGAAGAATTCGAAAATCCCGTCCTTGGTCAAAGGCCAAGCACCTCTGGCATGGAATAACGCGCCGCAGACTTGCCGATCAGCCACTGCGCGGCGCGCACCGCACCCTTGGCAAAGATCATGCGGTCTTCGGCCAGATGCGACAGGGCGATGCGTTCGTGATCGCCGAACAGATGGACCGTATGATCCCCCGGCACCGTGCCGCCGCGTAACGCGGCAAAGCCGATGGCACCCACCTCGCGCGCACCGGTGATGCCATCGCGGCCGCGTTCGGAATTGGCGGCCAGGGCAATGCCTCGCCCCTGTGCCGCCGCTTCGCCCAGCAGCAGCGCCGTGCCTGACGGCGCATCCACCTTCATGCGGTGGTGGGTTTCAACAATCTCAATATCCCAATCATCACCCAGCCGCGCAGCAGCTTCGCGCACCAGATGGGCGAGCATGTTCACGCCAAGCGAGGTGTTACCGGTTTGCAGCACGGCAATCTGGCTGGCCGCGCTGTCGCAGAGCCAGTGGTGGCGCTCTTCCAATCCGGTGGTGCCGACAACAATAGGAATGCCCGCTTGGATGGCGGCATCCAGATTGGCCTCCAGCGCATGGGGGCTGGAAAAATCGACCAGCACATCGCTGGCCTTAGCCAGAGCGAGCGGATCACCGCCCTTGTCGATCCCGCCAGAAAACGTCTCGCCAGCCGCCGTAATAGCCGTGGCCAAGGCATGACCCATGCGCCCTGCGCTGCCGATAATACCGATTCTTGCCATGTTAACCCTCGCTCGTCGCCTGCTTCATGGCGGCGATAGGGGCGATCCGCAAGCCTTGCAGCCCTGATCACGCGGCACGCAAATGGTGCGCAGCGATGGTGCAAGGCCATCAAACAGGTGCAACTGGCCAAATTGCGGATCACCCAAGGCGGCATGGCCCTGCAGGATCACCCGGATGGCATGCATCGCGGCAAAGGTACCGATCCAGCCAACCATCGCCCCCAACACGCCATCTGCGGCGCAGGTGTCGCAGTCTTCCGCATCAAAGGCATCGCCCACCCAGCAGCGATAGCAGGGTTGATCAGGCAAGTGCCCAGCGAAATTGGCAACCTGGCCCTGAAAGCGGCCTATCGCGGCACTGGTCAGCGGCAAACCCAAACGCACGCAGGCATCCGATACGGCCAACCGAGTCGCGAAGTTGTCACAACCATCGAGTACCAAGGTGACATCCCCAGCGAGGACCCGCGCGGCGTTATCCCCCTGAACCCTCTCAACGACCGCGCGGGCCTCTATCTGGGGATCAAAACGGATCAGCCACTGCACAGCAGCCGCAGCCTTGGGCTGGCCGACTTGGTCGGTGGTGAAAAGGGTTTGGCGTTGCAGGTTGCTGGCCTCGATCACATCGTCATCGATCAGCGTGAGGCGGCCAATACCGGCAGCGGCCAGATATTGCAGGGCGGGGGAGCCGATCCCGCCGCAGCCGATCAGCACAACATGGGCATCGGCCAAAGCAACCTGCCCCGCGCCGCCCACTTCGGGCAACACGATGTGGCGGGCGAACCGGTCAAGACGATCGGGGGTAAGGCGCATCACCACCCCCTTACGCTGGTGTGCTTCAGGATTCCAGCTGCCGCAGCAGGCTGCGCACGTCGCCGTCCATATCGGCATCGCGGGTGCGCAGATCTTCGATCAGACGGACGGCGTGAATTACCGTTGAGTGATCGCGCCCGCCGAACTTGCGGCCGATTTCCGGATAGGAGCGCGGGGTCAGCACCTTGGCAAGGTACATAGCGACCTGACGCGGACGTACCACGGCACGGGCGCGGCGCTTGCTGGCCATTTCGGTGCGGTCAACCCGATAGAACTGGCAAACCGTGCGTTGGATCTCGTCAATCGTGATCCGGCGGCGGTTGGCCGAGAGGATATCGGTCAGCTGTTCTTCGGCCAGTTGCAGCGACACGGCTTGGCCGGTCAGCTGGGCATAGGCGATCAACTTGTTCAGGCCGCCAACCAGTTCGCGGACATTGCGGTTGATCGTGCGGGCCAGAAATTCGATGACATCGGCGGGCACTTCGGTGGGGGATGAGAAGCGCGCCAGACGGTGCTCCAGTATCGAGCGGCGCAGATCGATGTCGGCGGGCTGAATATCAGCCACCAAGCCCATCGACAGACGCGAGAGCAGGCGCTGTTCCACGCCATCCAGCGCTTGCGGTGCGCGATCGGCGGCGAAAACCAGGCGCTTGCCTTCGGCCAGCAAGGCATCAATCGTATAGAGCAGCTCTTCCTGCGCACTGGCTTTGCCAATGATGAATTGGATGTCATCAACCATCAACAGATCGAAACCGCGCAGCCGCGACTTGAACTCGATCATCTGGCCTTGACGCAGCGCCTGAACGAATTCGACCATGAAGCGTTCGGCCGAGCAGTAGAAAATCCGCGCACGGCTATGGCTGGCCAAGAAGGCGTGGCCAATGGCGTGCAGCAGGTGGGTTTTACCCTGACCCGTTGCCGCTTTCAGATAGAGCGGTGAGAACTGCGGGGTTTCGGTTGCGGCCATGCGCTGGGCGGCGTTGCAGGCCAGAACGTTGGACGCACCGGTAACGAAGCTGGTAAAGGTGAGCGAGGGATCAAGTCCCATCGAGCCAAGGCCCAAGGCATCATTGCCAAAGTCGCCGCTCGCCATCGCCAGCGAACCGGCAGAAGGCATCATGGTCGAAGCGCCACCATCGTTAGCGGCGCGGCGCGAATCGCCAAGGCGCAGGTCGGGCATGCCGCGTCGGCCAGGATGGACCGAGATACGCACGTGGCGAACTTCTTGCCGGGCGATCTTCCACGCCAGCGAAAGCCGGTCAGCGAAACGATCAGCCACCCAGTTGGCGGAAAATTCGGTGGGTAGGAACAGATCAAGCGTTCCCGTGTCCTTGCAGAACGTGCCAACCGAGATCGGCTTTATCCATTGTGTATGAAGTTGATGGCCAAGATCTTTGCGCAGACCAAGGCTGATGTCAGCCCAGTCAGCAGCCAGATCAAGGGCCTCTTGATCATCAATAGAGCGGACTTCGCTTGCCTTGCCCTTCACAGCTTCAGCCCCACTTGATCAAACCCCACCGGCACGGCTCCGTTTCTTGTTATAACCCATGACACGGCTCAGTTGAGCCAGATCATGGGCGCGAGCCAGCACACGCCCTGACCACATAGGCTAGGCGGAAACACCGGTTCATGAATGTGATCCCGTGGGGAGAGAATCTCCTTCCGGACAGCAACGTTTAGAGGGCTAGTTTGGCCTTAGGGCAAGCGGCTTATTCGTAAAAAAACTGAAATAATGTCCTTGACTCACGGGAAGCTTCACAAAACCGTTCGTCAGTAATGCAAATGTCTGAAAACAAATAAAAACTCATATTTTCCTCTACCGAATCGCGTAATTTCAATGACTTTGCTCTGATCGCGTCTGGTCATCTACGCGAATACGAAAAAAGCCGGAGGTTTCCCTCCGGCCATGTTCTATTTTCGTACCGGTTTCACCCGGAGAATTTTGTTTGGCTCGGACTGATCAGCGCCTGCCGATCATCCGATTCGCGAATCAGAGCGCGGAAACGGCCTTGGTCAGGCGCGACAACTTGCGCGACGCGGTGTTCTTGTGAAGCACGCCGCGGGCAACGCCGCGCGCCAGTTCAGGCTGGGCTTCCTTCAGGGCGTCAGCAGCAGCCGACTTGTCGCCACCGGCGATCGCTGATTCGACCTTCTTCACGAAAGTGCGGATACGACCGATACGGGCGCCGTTGATTTCGGCACGACGTTCATTGCGACGGATGCGCTTGCGGGCTTGCGGCGTATTGGCCATTTTCTTCCTCTGTCGAGCCGGCGAGCGGCCGGAATTGTGCGATTGAACTAATTCTTAAAGCAGACAAAGTCCGCCGGAAAGCGCGGCCCTTAGCGGCCCTCTGGCGAATCGTCAACTACGCGCTGCACGACATCAGCTCTGGCATTTGTTGCAGTAGAACGTGCTGCGCCCGCCTTGGACCATGCGCTGGATCGGCGCGGCACAGGCAAGGCAGGCTTCCTCCGTGCGGCCATAGACCCGCCATGAAGCCGCGAAATAGCCCAATTCGCCATTGGGTTGGGCATAGTCACGGATGGTGGAACCGCCAGCCTCGATCGATTCGGTCAGCACCTGTTTAATCAAGGGGACCAAGCGGCCAATGGCCTTGCTGGAAATTGTTCCCGCCGGCTTGTCTGGGCGAATACCGGCGCGAAACAGGGCCTCACAGACATAGATATTGCCAAGCCCCGCCACCACGCGCTGATCAAGCAGCAAAGGTTTTACCGGTGATGTGCGCCCTCGAAAGGCAGTGATGAGGTGCGCGGTAGACAGATCATCGCCCAGAGGCTCTGGCCCCAGCGCGGCAAAAGCGGGCCAAGCGTTGAGGCTTTCGGTATCAACCAGATCAACCGAACCAAACCGCCGGGCATCATTCAGGGCCAGAACGTGCCCCGCTGCTGTTTCGATTACCAAATGATCGTGCTTTTCTGGCTTTTCCGGTTCGATTCGCCAGCGTCCAGACATGCCCAAGTGGAATATCATGGTCTGGCCACGATCAAGATGAATCAGGCCATATTTTGCTCGCCTATCCAGTGATGAGACCCGCGCTCCGGTTAGCACTTGCACCAATTCGGGCGGGAAGGGACGGCGCAAGTCAGGGCGATTCACCGCAACCCGGGCGATGCGTTCGCCTTTGAGATAGCGCTCAAGCCCGCGCACAGTGGTTTCGACTTCAGGAAGTTCAGGCATAACGGCAGCGTTATCAGCCTTTCCGCCATGCTGAAACTCCCCTAAGGGCCACGGCATGAGCGAACAGGTATCCTTCGGTTATGAAGAAGTCTCGCCCGAGGAAAAGACTCGGCGCGTGGGTGCAGTCTTTTCTTCGGTGGCGAAGAAATATGATGTGATGAACGATGCCATGTCGCTCGGCTTGCATCGGGTGTGGAAGGATCGCTTTGTTCGCCGGGTCAAACCGCGCGCGGGTGAACAGATCCTCGATATGGCGGGCGGCACGGGCGACATTGCTTTTCGTTTGGCGGAAAACGGAGCCACGGTCACGGTCTCTGACATCAATCAGGATATGCTGGATGTCGGCCTAGAGCGCGCGGTAGAGCGCGGCATTGATGGTCTGGTCTGGTCATGCCAAAATGCCGAGGAACTCTCGTTCCCTGATCGCTTCTTTGATGGTTACACCATCGCTTTTGGTATCCGCAACGTGACCCGCATCGATAAGGCTTTGGCGGAAGCGCACCGCGTATTGAAGCATGGCGGGCGGTTCTTCTGCCTAGAGTTCTCAACCACCCAGTGGCCGGGTTTTGCCGAAATCTATGATGCCTATTCGCATAAGCTGGTGCCCAAGATTGGCGAGGCTATTGCCGGTGATGGCGATTCCTATCGGTATCTGATCGAATCAATCCGCCGCTTTCCGCCGATGCCCGAATTTGAGGCGATGATTCGCGACGCGGGTTTTGCGCGCACCAAGGTTGAACCGATTCTAGGCGGGCTGGTCGCAATTCATTCTGGCTGGAAGATCTGATCGCGTGACCCGGCCTGCCACCCATATTCTGCGGCTTTTGCGCTGGGGGCGGGTTCTGGCGCGTCATGGGGCGCTGCTCGGTCTTGAAAAGGATCGCAAGACTCCGCCTGCGCTGCGCCGTTTGCTGCGCTTGGCGCGCTTTGGCACATTTCCACCCCAATTGCCCGATTATGCTGGCGCTTTTCAGGCCGTGGGGCCAGCTGCGATCAAGCTGGGGCAGACCCTTGCCACCCGCCCCGATCTGGTCGGCGCGCAAGCGGCCTGCAATCTCCTCACCCTGCAAGATAGCCTGCCGCCGCTGCCTTTTGCATTGGTGGCGCAGGAAATCGAGGCGAGTTTTGGCAAGCCGCTGACAGATTTGTTCGCCGCGATCGATCCCAATCCGGTGGGGTCAGCTTCGGTGGCGCAAGTCTATCGGGCGGTGACCACCGATGGCCGCGATGTGGCGGTAAAAGTGCTGCGGCCCGGTATTCGTGAGCGGTTTGCGCGCGATATTG
>JBEGLE010000236.1:0-5842 GCA_041183725.1 Pseudomonadota bacterium
GGCTTATGATCTGGCTGAAGGCGTCAACACCTATGTCAGCTATGCCACGGGTTATAAGGCGGCCTCGATCAACCTGTCGCGCGATAGCCGCCCGACCCCAACTGATCTGACAACGATCAACAGTAATGCCGCCTATCAGGCCCTGCGGGTCGCCAATCTGACCGGCGGCAGTCGCTTTGCTGGTCCTGAAGAATCGACCGTCTATGAAGCCGGTTTGAAGGCCAAGTGGTCGAATGGTACGGCCAACGTTGCCGTGTTCAAGCAGATCATCAAGGGCTTCCAGTCCAACATCTTCACCGGCACCGGCTTCTTCTTGGCCAATGCGGGTAAGCAATCGGCTTCTGGCGTTGAATTTGAAGGCACCTTCAAGCCAATGCCGGAAGTGACCCTTAGCTTGGCGATGACCTATCTAGATCCGAAGTATGACAGCTTCCTGCTGTCTGCCTTTGGCGATCTGTCGGGCACCCGTCCGGGCGGCGTAACCCAATTCGCCTCGGTTGCTGGTTTTGAATGGAACCATGAATTGTCTGGCGGCAACCGGATTATACTGCATGCCGATTATCGCCATGAAGACACCTTCAAGCTGGTCGAAGGTCTGCCGGGTCTGTTGGTTAAGAATGCTGCGGGTCAGGTGACTTCTGTTGCCGCCGCGCTGCAAGCGGCCACCGACTTCAAGCAAAAGGTTGATAATGTCGATGCTTCGCTGACGCTGGTCTTGAACGGTGGCTTTGAAGTGACCGCTTGGGGCCGCAACCTGCTGGATAATCGCACGATCTTGCAGATCTTCGATTCACCAGCACAGCAAGGTTCGATCTCTGGCTATCCCAGCGAACCGCGCACTTATGGCGTTTCGGCCCGCTACCGCTTCTAAGCGAGGCTATTATAGAAAAGGGAAGGGGCCTTTCGGGGCCCCTTTTCTTATGGGGTCAAAGCTTGCAGCGCGGCATCCTTCGACAGGCTCAGGATGCGCGGGGTTTTAATAGAACAGGTATTTCCCCAGACCCGCTCATCCTGAGCCTGTCGAAGGATGCTGAGCAACCCTACCCCACCCTACAATTCCCGCAGCGCCTGTGAAGGCCGGGTGCGCAGAACGGGGAGCGAGGCCAAAACCGCAAAGCCTAGCACCAGCGCAAGGCCAGCCCCCAATACGGCCACCACTTCACCCCAATCAGGCAGCCAGACAAAGCTGAACAGCTTCACCACCACTACCCAAGCGATCCCAGTGCCCAAGGCCAGAGCCACCCCGCCAAGCAGGATCGCCAGAACGCCATATTCACCCAGTTGCATGAGCAGCAATTGCCACCGGCTGGCGCCCAGCACCCGCAGGATCACCGTGTCATAGGTGCGGCTGCGGCGGGCAGCAGCAATCGCCCCCAGCAGAACGGCTATACCCGCCAGCACCGCGACCGCGGCGGCAGCCAGTATCGCCAAGCTCATTTGCGATAGCAGACCGCGGGCAGCGCGCAGCATCGGGCCGGTTTCGATCACCGAGCTTGAGGGAAAGGCGCGGGCCAGATCGCGCAGCAAGCTAGTGCGGGGTGAACCGGCCGGCAGGTCGATAGTGGCAGCCAGATTGTGCGGGGCATCGGCAATGGCATTGGGCGAGAACACCAGCACATAGTTAAACCCCAACGAATCCCAATCGATCCGGCGGTAGCTGGCAATCGTTGCCTCGCGCTCTACCCCCAGCAGCGAAATCGCCAGATGATCGCCGAGATGCAGATTAAGCGCCTCGGCCAATTTTTCATCGATCGAAACCAAGGGCGGGCCCGCATAGTCCTTTGCCCACCACTGTCCGGCAGTGATCACATTACCTTCAGGCACATCATCGGCATAGGTCAGCCCGCGTTCGCCGCGCAGGGGCCAAGCATTTTCTGGGATGGTTTTCAGATCAGCCGTGCGGATCATATGCCCCGCCGGACCATAGCCCAAGATCGCGCCGCGCAGCGCGGGCACCATGCGAATCTTGGCCTGCGGGGTCACCCGGTGAACCGCAGCGGCAAATTCGCCGGCGCGCGGTTTTGGCACATCCAGCACGAAATAGTCTGGCGCACGGGCGGGAATGCGCGCGGCAATATTGGCATCAAGGCTGCTCGATATGGCCGCCAGCAGGACAAAGGCCGACAGGCCAAAGCCCAGCGCGGTAACCAGCGATCCGGTTTGCGCATCCGGGCGATGCAGATTGGCTATCGCGGCGCGCAGTAAGGGGTTGCGGGGGCGGGGCAGGCGCGCAAGGCCATAGCGAATGGTCCAGCCCAGCAAGCCCAAAAGACCAAGCATAGCCGCCGTGCCTGCCAGAAAACCGGCGGTCACTTTCCAATCCGGCGCACTGATCAGCGCAAGGGCGATAATAAGCGCCAGCCCCAAGGCGATGGGCCGTGCGGCGCGGCGCCAATTGCTGGCCAAAGGACTAATTCGGGCGCGCAGCAGGGCCATGGCGGGAAAATCCCGCGCACGGGCCAGCGGCAAGGCGGTAAAGACCAGCGCGACCAGCAGGCCATAAAGCGCCGCAGTCAGCAGGGCGGCGGGTTCAAAGGGCATTCCATCGGGCACCGGCAGCAAACCGGACAAGGCACGCGTGAGCAAGGGGGCAATGGTCACCCCCACCACCAGCCCCGCAGCGGTTCCTGCCACGGCGGCGGTGAGAACCTGTAACAGGGTGATACGGGCAATGTCGGCGCTGGTGGCGCCCAGCACTTTCAGCGTGGCGATGGCGCCGCGTTTGCTATCCAGCCACGATGAAACGCCGCCGCCAATACCGATCCCGGCAATCGCCAATGCTGCCAGACCGACCAGCACCAGAAACTGACCCAGCCGGGCGATGAATCGTTCTGCCCCCGGAGCGGCTTCGTCACGGCTTTTCAGCTCAAAGCCGGCATTGGGGAACTGCGCCTTAAGCTGCACGAGCGCATCCTGCGGATCGCGGTTCTTTGGCAGGGCAATCCGGGCCTTGGTGCGATACATCGCGCCGGGTTGGATCAGCCCGGCTTCTTGCGGCATGGCCTCGGCCACGATCGCCACTGGACCCAGAGTAAAGCCTTCGCCCAGCCGATCAGGTTCATCGGCGATGATCCCGCCCACGGTCAGGCGGGTGGGGCCAATGGCAAAGCTGCCGCCGGGGCCGATGCCCAGCCGTGCCGCCGCGCCTTCGCCCAGCCACGCCACGCCAGCCGGCGGCGCGCCGACATGGCGGCCGTCTTTCAGGGTCAACTGGCCATAAAGCGGCCAAGCCCTATCCACCGCCTTTAATTCGACCGGCGCGGCCAGATCACCGGCGCTGGCCATGGCTTGCAGCCGGATTCCGGTTGAAACGCGGCCCAGTTTTTGCAGTGCCGCGGTTTCAGCAGGGGCAAGCGGACGCTGCCAGACTGCGATTTGCATATCGCCGCCCAAAATGGCCTGCCCCCGCTGCGACAGTTCGCGCTCAATCGACCGGGTAAGGGTGCCAATCGCGGTCAGCGCGCCGACCCCCAGAAACAGGCAGATCAGCAGCAGCCGCAACCCTTTAAAGCGCAGCGATAGATCACGCCGGGCAATGCGCCAGGCCGTGCGCAGGGGCAGAGTGGTGGTCACTGGCTGGCCGTGTCGCTGACGATCCGGCCATCGCCGATGGTAATGATCCGGCCGCAGCGACGGGCAAGGCTTGCATCATGGGTGATGATTACCAAGGTCGCGCCGGTTTCGGCCCGGCGGGCGAACAGCAGATCAATAATCTGCGCCCCGGTGGTGCCATCAAGATTGCCGGTCGGCTCATCGGCAAAGATCAACGCCGGGCGGGTCACCGTGGCGCGGGCGATGGCCACACGTTGTTGTTCGCCGCCAGAAAGTTGTGCCGGGTAATGGTTCAGCCGCTCTCCCAATCCCACCGCAACCAGTTCTGCGGCGGCCCGTGCCCCAGCATTAGACACACCCAACAATTCGAGCGGGGTGGCGACATTTTCTAAAGCCGTCATGGTGGGCAGCAGATGAAAGGCTTGGAGCACAACCCCGATCCGGCCGCGCCGGGCGAGGGCAAGACCATCTTCGTCCAGCACCGTAAAATCGGCCCCCGCTACAGACAGGTTGCCGCCTGTGGCACGTTCCAGCCCGCACAAGACGGCCATCAAGGAACTTTTGCCCGATCCCGAAGGACCGAGCAGGGCCAAGGTTTCACCAGCGGCTAGGGTAAGGTCGATGCCTTTCAGAATTTCGGTCGCGCCGAGGGTGAGGGTCAGGTTATGGGCCGCAATGGCTGGCTGGGGACTTGTCACCGCGCTGGGATGGCATAGCTATGGTGGTAACGGCAAGGAGAGAAAATGTCCCGGTTTGTCACGATAGTCCTTTCAACCTTGTTGCTAGCCGCTTGTAATGGCGAAGCACCTGCGCCGCTGCCCAGCGAAAGCGCCCCTGCCGCAGAGGCTGATTTGGTGCCGGTCATGGGGCCAGAACGGCGGATTTTGGCGGTTGGAGACAGCCTCTTTGCTGGTTATGGCCTCAATCCGGGGGAAAGCTATCCCGCCCGTCTCGAAGTCGCGCTGCGGGCCCAAGGGATCAATGCCCGGATCAGCAATGCCGGGGTTTCGGGCGATACATCCGCCGCCGGGGCGCAGCGATTTGCCTTTGTCCTCGATTCCCAGTCGCAAAAGCCTGATCTGGTGATCATCGAATTTGGCGGCAACGATGTGCTGCGCGGCCTGCCGCCGCAGGAAACCAGCAAAAATCTTGATGCCATGCTGGCCGAGGCGAATAAACGCGGGCTCAAAGTGCTGCTGATGGGCATGCTGGCCCCGCCTAATTTGGGGGCTGATTTTAAGGCGCAGTTTGAACCGATCTATCCCAGCTTGGCCAAGCATCACGGCGCAGCTCTGGTGCCATTTTTCTTGGCTCCGGTGATCGGCAAACCCGATCTGATTCAGGCCGATCATATTCACCCCACAGCACATGGGGTGGAAGAAATCGTCAAAGCCAATGCCAGTTCTGTGGCCAAGGCCTTGCCTAGGTAGAGTTAAGAAATGCCTCCATCGCGGTATTAACCGCTTGGGGGTTTTCCCAAGGTACAAAATGACCGCAACCCAGCACCGGACAAAGGGTTAGGGCTGGGGTAATGGCATCTAAGCCAGCCAAGTTGCACGGCGGCAAGGCCGCGTCATCCATGGCCCAAATCACCAGCGTTGGGATGATCAGGGGTGGGAGGGCAGGTTCGGTCCAGTTTGCTGGCAGGGCAAAGGGCGCATCCATGGTCGGCACGACAATCGGTGAAGCCCGATACCAATTGAGCATGGCAAAGGCGGCATCGCGATCCTGCCATTGCGCCAATTGGGCCGCGTGTTCTTCAGGCTCAAGCGCGGGAGAGCGGCCCCATTTTATGGCCTTGCGCAACAGGCCGCCCAGACCCGTGGCGCGGACCAGATCATCATTAGCCGGGTCGCGGAATTCGCGCATATATTGGCTGGCTTCGCGCTGATCGGGATCAAGCCACAGCAGTTTTTGAAACAGGGCCGGATGCGGCGCATTGGCGATAACCGCGCGGGTAACCATGCCATTGGCTTGCCCCAACAGCGCCACACCCCAAGCAATCGCGCCGCCCCAATCGTGCCCAATTACGGTGAAGTTGGTAATGCCCAGGGCCTGCGCCAGTTGGAACACATCGCCAATCAGCTTGCCCGGTTCGTAATCGCTGACTGCGGGTGGCTTTGATGATCCACAATAGCCGCGCTGATCGGGGGCAATGCAGCGGAAACGATCGGAAAAGTGGGCGATTTGATGCCGCCACGTGCGGTGCGATTCCGGAAAGCCATGCAAAAACAGCAAGACCGGGGCATCACGCGGGCCGCTGTCCAGATAGTCCAGCGCGATGCCTGAT
>JBEGLE010000237.1:0-7631 GCA_041183725.1 Pseudomonadota bacterium
TTATTTATTATAATAATTTACGCATTATCCTAAATTAAATCACTTTTATGGCCGTTTTGCGCCAAAATATCGCAATTTTTATGCCTTTATTCGCATTCTTGTTGATCCGGATCAAATCCTGACGCCCCGCGCCGCGGTAGGATGCTGTTCCAAGACCGAGAGAGGAGAGAGGCATGAATGTCGCAGCTCTTGCCTATAGTGTGGTAACCGCAAAACAGCCTGAAGCATGGCGCCACTTCGCCGAAAAGTTGGCGGGATTTTCGGCCCACACCGTACCCGGCGGCTTGGCCTTGCGCATCGATGAACGCGCCGGACGGATCTTCGTCGAAGCGGGGGATCACGATCGCTACCACGCCAGTGGCTGGGAAGTGCGCACAGAAGCGCAGTTCGAGGCCGCGCTCAGCCACTTTGCTGGCATGGGCATCGCATTTCACCGGGCCACAGCCCCAGAAAAAGCCTTGCGCCATGTTACCGATATGGTCTGGTTTCTTGATCCCTCAGGCAATCGCCACGAACTATCCTATGGCTTTGTGTCTAGCTTTGCGCCGTTCTGCTCGCCAACGGGAACCCGCTTTGTCACCGGCGATATGGGCTATGGCCATAGTGTCCTGCCTGCCCCCAATATCGCCGAAACCCGCGCCTTCCTGATCGCGGCGCTGGGCCTTGGGGTTTCGGATTTCATGGTTCACCGTCCGCTTGGCCCTGATGGCCCGGCGCAGAGAATTGATTTCATGCATTGCGCCAATGGCCGCCATCATAGCTTGGCCTTGTTTGAAGGTGAGGTTCCTGCCGGATGTGTTCACCTGATGGTCGAGGTGTCTGACATCGACGCGGTGGGACACGCCTTTGACCGCATGATGGCGCAAGATGCGCGCCTGATGGCCACATTGGGCCGCCACACCAATGATCACATGATCAGCTTCTATGTCGCCACACCGGGTGGCTTTGCCCTTGAATATGGCACGGGAGGCCGGGTGATCGACTGGGATCATCACACGGTTTTTGAAAGCACTGCGGCCAGCCTGTGGGGACACGATTTCAGCGTCGGCTTTGGCGCAGATGAAAAAGCTGCACTGGCTCAGGCAGCTTGAAATTCGGGAGACGAGCAATGACACGCGCACAAGCCATTGAACTGCCCTCAGCGACTGACCTTATTGCACGGGCGGCCGCTCTGGTTCCTGCTTTGCGGGAACGGGCCGATGCCTGCGAAAAGGGCAATCGTGTGCCCGATGAGACTATCCGCGATTTTCAAGAGGCTGGCTTCTTCAAGATCCTCCAGCCGCAGCGCTATGGCGGCTATGAAATGGATCCAGAGACCTTCTATGCTGTCCAGATGAAAATCGCCGAGGGCTGTATGTCGTCGGCTTGGGTGCTGGGTGTTGTTGCGGTTCACAATTGGCAGCTCGCCTTGTTCTCACCGCAAGCCCAAGACGATGTCTGGAAAAATGACCCCACCACCCTGATCTCGTCGTCCTATATGCCGCGGGCAGAGGTTACGCCGGTTGATGGCGGTTATCGGATTTCTGGGCGCTGGGGATTTTCATCCGGGGTTGACCATTGCCAATGGGCCTATTTGGGCGGCCTAGTGAAAGATCCCGAAACCGGCGCCCCGGATTTCGTCACATTCCTTGTTCCGCGTGGCGATTTTACCGTGCTGCCGATCTGGAACACGATCGGGCTGGGCGGCACCGGCAGCCATGATGTGACGGTAAAGGATGCCTTTGTTCCGGCCTATCGCACCCATCGCTCGAAAGACGGCTTTGCTGCGACCAATCCGGGAGCAAAGGTTAACCCAGGGCCGCTTTATAAACTGCCATTTGGCCAGGTTTTTGTCAGAGCCGTCTCCTCATCCTCGATCGGTGCCCTGCAAGGTGCGCTCGATAGTTTCAAGGCCACTGGGGCCAAGCGCAAGAGCAACAACACCCTGGCCAGCATTTCCGGCGACCCCGATGTGCAAACGGTGATTGCCGAAAGCCAAGCCGCAATCGACGAGATGAAGACCATTCTGTTCCGCAATTTTGGCGTGCTGAATGCGCATGCCCGGCGCGGCGAGGCCGCTGATCTGGAAAGCCGCTTGCTGTTTCGCTTCCAATCAGCCCAGATATCCAGTCGGTGCTGTGAACTGATCAGCAAGATGTTCTATCTCAGTGGCGCCGATGGTATCTACCGCGGCAATACGATCGCCCGGACTTTCTGTGACATCCACACCGGCAGAACCCATGTTGCCAATAATCCCAACACCGTGGGCCGCAATTTCGGCGCGGTCATGCTGGGCGGCCCCAATACCGACAGTTTCATCTGATAACCTTGGGGGGGTGGCCGCTAAGGCCCCTCCTCCATGATCACTCACCGTCGTCAGTGACTTCGCCGGGCGCGGTGATCTTGGCCATGCGATCATTATATTTGATCGTCTTTACCGCGATCGATGTTTCAACATGGTGAACACCAGAAATATCGAGAATCCGATCCGAAGCGGTTTCCACCAGTTGATCAAGCTCGTCGAACAGGCACATGGCCAAAAGGTTGAAATGCCCCATGGTGATCATCACAGCGTTGATCATCGGCAGTTCCGAGATTGCCTGCGCCACCTCGCGCACCCGTTCCACTTCTGCCTGAACACTGATGAAAGCCAGCCGCGATTTGTGCGCCATGCCAAAGCTGGTGATCGCGGTGAACGCAATCAGGCCATCCTGCTGCAACCGCTTGATCCGGCCCCGCACTGTGCCTTCGGTCACGCCCAATTCGCTGGCGACCTTGCGGTTTGAAACGCGGGCATCGCGCGAGAGAAGCTCAATCAACTGAAGATCGAGATCATCAACCTGAACATCGGCCATCGTTCAGATCCTTGCTTCGATGGGCGCGACATCGAACTGATATTTGACGATGTCGACAACAATAGACGGAACAAGGGTTCGGATACCGCGCACCTTTGAAAACTTTTCAAGCAGCAGACTAGAAAGGTCTTCAAACCCGTGCAGGGCTACCAGCATATCCACATCATAGCGCCCGGTAACCAAATGGGTGGCGAAGACTTCGGGGAACTGGGCCAATTCATGGGCGACCTGCGAGGCCGGACGGCCATCCACTTCGACCATGACGCGCATGAGGAAGTTAAAACCGTGCGCCGAAAAATCCGAAACGGCAACAACGCGCAATTGGTTGGATTCTTCCATGCGCTTGATACGCGACGACACAGTGGTTGCGGTCAGGCCAAGCCCTTCGGCAATCTGCTGGTTCGACGCCCGGCCATAATGGCGCAGATGCTCTATGATCTTGTGATCAACGGCATCCAACTGAATTGGCTGATTCATATTGCCCTGTTTATCTCTCAATTTTTGTCACTTGCGCGGCGCAGGTAATCCCGTCAACCGGAATGTTGCCGAAATAGTGCCGGAATGCTGCACGACTGGTGATGGCAAAAGGCCCAGCCATACCCCCGTTCATTGCGACAAGGCCTGTTTTAAACGCGCCCCAGCCTTATCGATCCAAAGCAGAGCATCGGGCACGAGGGCAAACATCGAAAAGAAGCCATGGATCATGCCGGGCGCGATTTCTGCTTCTACCGGCACGCCGAATTGGGCCAATTTATCGGCATAGGCCATGCCTTCGTCGCGCAGGGGATCATATTCAGCCGTATAGACGGTTGCTGGCGGCAATCCGCCAAGATCCGTGACCTGTTGCACCATGGCCAAGGGCGCCGCATCGGCTGCCGCATCCCCCACATAATGGTTCCAGAACCAGTCCATCATCTGGGCTGAGAGAAAATATTCGCCACCGCCGTTATCGCGATAAGAGGCACGCGAATAGTCGCGGTCAGTCACGGGATAGATCAGCAACTGATGCCGCAATGGCGGCCCGGCGCTATCTCTGGCGCGAATGGCGCAAGCTGCAGCCAGATTGCCGCCAGCACTATCACCAGCCACGGCCAGACGCGATGTATCGACGCCCAATTCTGGCCCATGACCCGCCGCCCAGCAGAGGGCATCATAGCAATCATCAAGCGGCACTGGGTATGGCTGTTCAGGCGCCAGCCGATAGGCAACCGACAGCACCGCAGACCCGCTGGCCCGCGCCAAGGCCCGGGCGGTGGCATCGTGCGTTTCGAGTGAACCGAGCACCCAGCCTCCCCCATGATAGAACAGGGTGAGCGGCGGCAATTCCCCCGCCCCCTCTGGCACATAAAGCCTGGCTGCCACTGCACGCCCAGCCAAGGGCAAGCTGAGATCCCTCACCTGCGCCATGGGGATGGGAGGGCCAGCTTCGAGTGGATTATCATTCACCAAACGCATTGCGGCTGGTGTGATCATGGTCAGATCCAATGCCGGAAAATTGGCCATAGCCTGCAGGAACACTTCAACCTGAGAGTTAAGGGCCATGGGGCATTCCTTTCCGCTTTGCGTCGACAAGCAAGCCAAAAACTACGCTAGCAGCAATTCTTGGTTGGCATACGTCCATGTTTGCGGATTCTGCCCCTGATTGCCAGCCCTCGGATGCGGCTATCCCCGCCATAGCCTCTGGCAGGGCTTCTGGCTGTGGCACTGCACCCTATCGCGCGGCTCTTAACGCGATCAGGGCTTGGCTGGCATAAGAGCCTCAAGCCGGGCGCGCGCCAAAGCCGCATGTTCCAGATAGACCGTCGATTCCTGTAGGGGCATCCCATCCTCTGCCATGCGGGCCAGATAGACATCGATCGTCAGGCGCAAAGCCTTGGGATCATTGGGGGCGGCAAAATAGGCCCAATCGGCCAGCCGTGCTGCCAGCCGCGAATTGCTAGTAAGCAGCGCCCGCGCCCGCGCATCCAGCGCATCAAGTCCGCCTGCCAAGCGCACGGCCTCGGCCGCCTCATCCTCGAAACGCAGCGCGGCAAAGTGCGATGGCACTCCATCCCACCAACCGGTCCAGCGCATCGCCACCATGCGGGCAATATCCTCGGGACGGTTATATTGCTGATCAAGCAGAGGAGAGGCAGCAAAGTTCGCCGGCCAGACGAAGGTGGCAGCAATGCTATCGCGGCGCTCACCGGCATTCAGCCGGCGCACGGTTTCTGCCGAGATATATTCCAACGCTTCGGCGGTCAACGACAAGGTACGGGCGATCTGCGCAGGATCATCCATTGCCGCGCCATGCATCGGCAACATATGGAGCGGCTTTTGCATCCCCATAGCACGCAGTGCCGCCGCCCATTCATCTATGTGCCGCATAATCCGTTTGCCGTTGCCGGCATTGGGCAGAAACCCCTGATAATAATCAGCGGTAAAGATGGCCCCGCGGCTGGGCAGGGCCATCCAGATTTGCTCTTCGGTTTCGCCCGGCGCGTGGAACAGATCGAAACGCTCACCGTCTATCGTCACCGCGAGCCTATCGTGAAACATCCGATCGGGTTTGGGCAGGCGATCGGTGCTGGTCGGCCAGGTTGCAAGCTTCTGATTGTTCAACCGGCCGATCGTCCCGCCCAGCCGCACTTCCTTGGCTGCCATAGCCGGAAACAGATCGCTGGTGATCGTTATAGCCTGCGGCCAGCGCCGCTTAAGCGCCGGCCAGCCATAGGCATGATCGTTATGAATATGGCTGACAACAATATGGGTTACCGGCTTTTTCGTTAGCGTGGGGATCGTCTCGACCAGCACCGGACCAATCGCCGCATAGCCCGTATCAAAGACCACAACCCCGCGCCGCGTTTCGATCACCGCCACGTTTACATAGGGAAACCGCAAGAGCCACATCCCTTGGCCATGCGGCTCAATGGTCATTTTTGCCCGCGCCTCGGCAACCAGTGCAGGGGCATCAGACAGCATAGACCCCGCAATCAGATTGCTTGATGGCCCGCCAAAGCCATCCTTGCGGAACACGTGGCGCAGCACATCGCCATGTTCGCGGGCAATCAGCATACGGCCACGCTGAATCAGGAGATCGTCCGCATTGGGGGCCAGCGGTTGTTCTGCCCGCAACGGGACTGACAGCAAGGCCAGAGCAACAGCAAGGAGGCGGCGTTTCATGGCTTGTCTCCGAGATGAAACTGGCTGGTTGGGATAATGTCGTTGCGGGAAAAATCGAGAAAGGCTTGGCAACTGCCCATCATCGCCTTGATATTGCCAGCCAGTTTTGCCGGATCGCCCACTGCATCAAAAAAGGCAGCGGGATCAGTCATGGATTCGGGTGGGAAGCACTCTTCCACAAAGGCATCATACCCGGGAGCATCATCGGTTAGCGGGCACAATACCGCGTTTTGCACATATTCGAAATTGGCTTGGGTCGCGATGGCCACGTCAGTGTGATGGCTATGCCAGTGCTTAAGGGCATCGGCTTTGGGCATATCAGCGCGAAAGGTAATAAAGCTTGCCTGCGACCAACCCCAAGTGCGCTGACCAGCGCGGGGGGGATGATCGGTATTGGCGATCACCGTCGATTCCGCCACCAGCCAAGCCGCAAAACGGGCGCAGTGTTGGCCGAGCGCCTGATCAAGGCCACGGCGAAACCGCGCATTGGCGGAAGGAAGCCAGAATTGCACAACGGCATCTTGCTGGGGATCCTGCCAGCGCTGAACCAAAGAGGCCGCCGGATCAACCGCACCGTCGCGCAGATTGATCCGCAGTCCGCTAACTCCGTTAAGCCACAAAGCCTGGGGCAAGCTGGCGAGCAAGCGGGCGTTGAAATGCGCTTGCTCTTCCCCCGGGTCTCGCCACAGCGCGCAGACGACTTTTTCCATGCCAGCCTCAGTCGAAATTTGCTTGGCCGCCATCCAGCGGGATCGTGGCACCGGTCAGATAAGACAGTTCACTGCCGCACAGCGCCACAACCGCGCGGCCAATATCTTCTTCCAGCTTGCCAATATGCCCTAAGGGAATGGTTCGGAAAAAAGCCTCTGCCTCGTCCGGGTTGTTTTCAACCCACCACTTAAGGCCAGGTGATTCTGCATGGGGGGCTATGGTCAAGACACGAATGCCCTCGCGCCCCCATTCTGCCGCGCCGGCCCGCGTCAGTGCGCGGGTCGCCTGCTTAACTGCCCCATAGGGGCCATAACCCGCCATATCCCAACGGATACCAGCAGATGAGGCCAGGTTGATCATAGTCCCGCCGCCCCGCGCCACCATATGCGGGCGGGCAAGCTTCATCAGGCGGAAACTGGCCAGCGGGCCCGATTCAAAACCGGCAAGAAAGGCTTCGTCGCTGACATCATCCAATTTGCCCAGCGGCACTTCTTGCGCATTGTTTACCAAGATATCGAGCGCCCCAAAGGTGGCTATGGCATGATCCACTGCAGCGGCAAGATCAGCGGCGTCCTTGACATTGCAGGCCACAGCACTGGCAACACCGCCGCGCTGGGTTATCTGCGCTGCTGCCTGTTCAACTTTTGCCACGGTGCGCCCGGCGACCACCACCCGGACACCGGCCTTTGACAGGGCCAAGGCGATACCCAAGCCAACCCCTTGCCCAGCACCGGTGATCAAGGCTACCTTGCCGTTCAAGTCGGACATGCCATCTCCTATATTTTCGTAATTTATATCACTCCAATTTACGCATGATGTTGACAAGAAGGCAAGTCGGGCCACAAAACGCGTTGATCTGATTGAAGATAGGCTTTGCGCCACCTAACAGAAACGTATCGGGACCGAGGAGCGGAACAAGGCATG
>JBEGLE010000238.1:0-20928 GCA_041183725.1 Pseudomonadota bacterium
AGTGTAGATCGTCCCAAAAATCCGCTGATCAAAGCGCCGCGAGCAGAGGAAAGCGACCACATCAGTTTCCGACCCTGCAGCATAGCCCAGCAGAGCGGCAGCTAGAAACAACATGCCAACCGCACCATGCGCCGCATTTAACAGGGCCATAACCACCAGCGGCAGAGTAAAGGCAAACAGGGCCAAAGCCCGCGTTGGCACCCAATCCAACAAGACCCCTGTGCCGATCCGGCCCGCGATAGAAAACAGACCAATAACCCCCGCCATGCTGGTTGCCATAGTCAGGCTGATGCCTTGCAACCGCACAATCGGCACAAAGTGGATAATCAACGCCAATTGCACCGACGCAAATAGACCGCCAGCAAAGAGCAGCGACCAAAATGTGCGTGACCTGACAGCCGGCCAAACCGGCGGCAGCGGTTCAGGTTTGGCAAGGGCAACAAGCGGACGCGGCTTATAAAAGAAGAAGGTGATTGGCAGCAATATCAGAGCCCATCCCGCCGCCATGGCCGGAAATGTCAGCCGCCAGCCGATCGTGCTAACAAGCCTTCCAACCACATAAGGCCAGCTAGCAGTAGCGAACCCGATACCTGCCAAACATACCGATAAGGCCAATCCGCGCGAGCGATCAAAGCTTTGCACAACGCCGCTAACCCAGGCAGCAGGAATTACCCCAGCGGTAAAAAGGGTATAAAACGCAGCCAGCAACAGCCACTGCCAAATGGCGCCATTTGCCAGCCCCAGAAGCGACAGACCACAAGCAAAGGGAACAATTCCGCAGAGCAAAATCCGACGTGATCCAACCCGATCCAGCACCCGTGCTGCAAGTGGGGCAATAACCAGTCCTAGCAGCATTTGCAGAGTTAGCGCCGAGGAAAACTGGGTCTTCGTCCAACCGAATTCCTGGGTAATCTCCCCCATGAAAATCCCGCTGGAATATGAATATGCGGCAGGTCCGGTGATCCCCAGCATGGCAATGACCGGCAAGGGCCAAGATCGCGCCCATTCCTGGCGCTTTGTCATTTCACTCACAGGGCCTCCGCAGACGTTTGGAATTGAGGATACTGGCCCAAGCTGAGAAATAGCCCAGCAGCAAGCAGGCACATGGGTATATAGGCGATTAACACCAGATCATAGGACCGAGTGTGATCGTAGATGAGACTAACAAACAGCGGACCAAGCCCAGTCGACAGAGCCAAAAGCCCAGAAATCGTACCAAACAGAACACCGAAATGGCGCATACCGAAATGCCGCGAGGTCAGGAAGGCAACAGCATCAAGCTCTGCCCCTAAAATAAGCCCTAAAACGATGCCACCAAGTGATGAAATTGCGAGAGAGCCCGGAAATAGCCAGAACAGCAGGCTAGGTACAATAGCCAAGCCTACGCTGATCGCCCCAACCACATTACCATTGGTGCGATCAAGCATATAACCACCGACCAAGCGCCCTACCATTGTCGATATGCCAGCCAGTGCGGCAATATTGGCGGCCGTATCACGGGTGAAGCCGCGATCGGAAAGAATAGGGATTAAGCTGGAAACGAATGAAACGATGACCAAAGATGTCAGGAAGCCAGCGAGAGCTAAACGCGCATAGCGCCAAGAGAGCAATCCCTCGCGCAGCGCCACGCCGGTCAGCGCAGGCACTTCAGGCGCACTATGGGGTAATGCTCCAACACGCGCTTTGATCTGTTGGTCTTTGGCGCTGGTCAGAAACAAGTATACTGGTGGGATTACCAAGATGGCCCAAAAAGCAGCCAAGCCAATAATCCCGCGCCGCCAGCCAACAGCCTCAATTAAATAAATACCAACTTTGGGGGTGAGTGAAGAACCCAACCCGGTGCCGCACAGCATAACCGACAGGGCCAATCCCCTGCTGGTTGAAAAAAGACTGGAAACAGCGGTGGTCCAAACCGTGGGCTTGATCGCCATTCCGGCACAACCCAACAAAAGCCACATCGCCCACCAAGTCCAGATAGATGGGCCGGCAAAGGCCAGACAGGCGAACAGCACACAATAAAGCGCAACCCCGATTGTCCCGATCAGCCTGACCCCAATTCGATCAAAGGCGATACCAATAAAAGGGGAAGTGATAACGGCCAGCACGGTGTTGATGGTCAAGCCAGCAGCAATGCCCGCGCGGCTCCAACCGAATTCGGCCTCCAAAGGAGCCATAAATATTCCGAGCGAATAAACCGAAGTAGAGGCTAGGGCCATGCCCAAAGCTCCAGCCAAAACCACAGTCCAGCCGCGTCGCCATTCGGCTGAAGCACTCAGTTCATTTGTCGTGATCAAGCGGTTATTCCCAGTTTAAGCGGAAGCGCCGCAAGCAGCGGGGCCCCGACTTATGACTGCATAAAACTGAAGCCGTAAGCCGAGGCGCCCTTATCAGAATTGCACGGCGACGCGAGCACCGGCTGTAATCGGCTGCGACCACACAGCATAGTCACCAGTTAAGCCGCTACCATTGTAGGCCATTTTATATGACTTGTTGGTAGCGTTGTTCACGTAAACCGTAAGCTTATAACGCTCATCCATATCAGAGAAGCTAGCTTGCAGATTCATTGTCGCATAGGCATCCTGACGATAGCGCTGAATCGCATTGAGGGTTGGCGTTGCTGTCAGTGAATAAAGCGACGGATTGTTCGGCACAAAAGAGGACGTAAACTGCACGGACGTGCCCAAATTTAGCTTGCCGCCGGCAAAGCCTTCAATTGTATAATCAACCGATGCGTTGCCAGAAAAGTCTGGCGCACGGGCCATTTGCTTATCGGTCCAATCCTGAATTTGGTTGCTGACATTGACCAGGGCTGTCTGGTTAAGGCCGGTTCCTAAAGCATTGGCAAAGGCACCATAGCGTGCATGCAGATAGGCCACACCGATCCGGGCGTTCAGATTATGGATTGGCTGCACGGTCAGCATGGCATCAAGGCCATAGACTTTCGCCTTGGGAGCGTTGCTGACAACATTGATCAAGCCACCGGATGGCAGCACTTGGGTCTGACTGACCTGAAGGTCCTTGTAGTCGTAATAGAAGCCCGCCGTTTCAAACTGGAACATGGCCTTGGCGGTCTTGAAGCCCAGTTCATAGGAGGTCACCTTCTCTGGCCGGAAGGCGTTAAAGCCATTCGCATCCGGTCCATTCGGATTGTAACCGCCCGTGCGGAAGCCGCGTGAAATCGACGCATAGACATTGGTCCGATCCGCGATTTCATAGCGTAGCGAGGCCTTTGGTGTGAAGGCATTATACTGCACGCTCTGGCCGATGGGCGCAGTAATTGTCGCCCCACCGACACGGGCGTATTTGGCGAAAAGCACATTCTTGTTTTCATGCGTGTATCGTGCGCCGACGTCAAAAACCAACTTATCAGTCAGATGGACTGATCCATCAAAATATCCGGCCAATGCTTCAGCCTTCAGTGTAGATTCTGTGCGGGCATTACCCGAGAAAGGACCGAAGCCTAGCTGATCCAGCGACTGAAGATGATCGTTGTAGTAGCTTGCACCAATAACCAGATTTATGCCGGCGATTGATGTCACATTGGCATCAAGCGATTGCTGAAAAGTCTTTTGAGTCCAATGAGCTTGCGAAATGATCAGATCCAGTGGGCTGGAATCAAAATCATAGGCCATCGTGGTTTTACGCACTGCATAGCCTGTGCTTGACGTTAGGGTACCGAAATCGGCGCTATGCTCGATCTTAAGAGTTCCTTCGCGCAGTGATGCTCGGGCTTGTGGTGCAATGCTGCCTGATGCCGTACGAGGCTGTGTCGCGCGAAAAGGCAGCGCCTGCAAAGCAGCGGTAGGGTACTGGGTAACCGTAAAGGTATTGCCGCGGCCGTCAGAGGAAAGCCCATAATTTCCACCAATCGTGGCCTTGGTATTTGCGCCCAGATCAACTTCAACCTTGGCACGAACCGATGCTTGATGGATTGGATCGGCATTTCCACTCAGATTACCCGAGGCATCATACAGCGAATAATAGCCATCACTCTGGCGGTTATAGGCTGAGATACTGGCGCGTACCTTGCTGGAAATCGGGCCAGAGAGCGAACCGCTAACCGTGCTTTCGTTATACCGTGCAAAGCCAACTTCCAGCTTACCAGCCAGCACATCAGATGGCGCCTTGGTGCTCATCAGAATAGCACCGCCGGTGGCATTACGCCCCCAAAGGGCGCCCTGCGGCCCCTTTAGGATCTCAATCCCGGCCAGGTTGGCCATATCGCCGTTGATCGAGAGGTTATCCGGCGCATAGAAGCCATCGACATAGATCGCGATATTATTTTCAAAACCAACGCCAGTTGTCAGCGTGGTAATGCCGCGAATTGATGGTTGGGTGCAACAACCGGCAAAGTTTATCTGAACCCCAGGCGCCAAACGGTTAATATCATGAATGGAAACGACACCCGATTTGGCCACGGATTCTTGTGAAATCGCAACCACCGACATCGGTACTTCGATCAGCTTTTCGCTGCGGCGCTGGGCGGTAACTACGATATCGGCTGGTGAACTGGCCTCGTCACTGCTTGCGCTTGCTGCCTCGGCCCAAGCTGGGCCTGCCGCCAAAGCCATGATAGCCGTACCGCCAAACAGCACCGCTTTGATGGACGCACTTATTGCTGAAGTTCTCACTTTCCCACTCCTTTGCCTCTTGGGCTAATGACTTCTTTGAGCCTGGTGAGATTGTGTTGCTAAAATATTGAATGTGTCAACGTGCAATTCATTAATTGCTGCCAAAGAATGATAGCATGCAACAGGCGAATGCACCGCAGATTCACTGCGAACCATTCGCCTGCCTGCCAAACAAATTCAGGGACTAGATATTAAGACTTATAAATCGCGCGCAGTGCTTTTTTGTCTGGCTTACCCAAAGGTGAGAGCGGGATCGCATCAATGAAAGCGATGGATTTTGGCGCCTGCACCGGCCCTTTTCTCTCGCGTACCAGCGCGATAAGCTCTTCCTCGGCCACGGTTTGCCCAGATGCCAGAACCACAATGCCTTTAACCGTCTCGCCCCATTTGGGATCAGGCACACCAATCACCGCGGCCTGGCGCACGGCCGGATGCCCAAGCAAGACATCTTCCACCTCGCGGGCAAAAACATTGAACCCGCCGGTAACAATCATATCTTTCTTGCGATCAACGATCCGCAGAAAACCATCAGGGTTGCGAATGGCGACATCCCCAGTGTGAAGCCAGCCACCCTGGAAGGCCTGTTCGGTTTCCTCTGGCTTGTTCAAATACCCCCCCATTAGCAAGGGGCCCTGCACGCAGATTTCGCCTGGTTCGCCCTCAGCGACCAGTTTCATATTGTCATCCATCAAGGCAACCCGCACCCAAGGGGTTGGCCGACCACATGAAGTCAAACGCAGCGGGTCGTCGCTCAAGTGCTCAGCCCGGCGCATCACAGTAACCGACATTGGCGCTTCGGATTGGCCGTAGAATTGAAAAAAGATCGGCCCCATCCTGGCAATTGCATCCTTTAGCCGCGCCGCCGGAAACGCCGAGGCGCCATAGAAGACCACTTCAAGGCTAGAGAGGTCAAATTCGGCAAAACGTGGATGATCGATCAAGGCCAAGACCATGGTCGGAACCATCAGAACCGAAGTGATGCGATGCTGTTCCACAGCTTGCATAAACGATACCGGATCAAAGCCCGGCAGAACAACCATCGATCCGCCCTTGAGCAAAATCGCAGTCAGCACTGATGCTCCGGCATGGCTAAGCGGTGCGCAGATCAGATGGCGAATTGTGCTGGGCCATTCCCATTCGGTCAACTGGATCATCGTCGATGTGGCCATGCCGCGGTGGGTGACCATGATCCCCTTTGGCTTGCCGGTCGTCCCGCCCGAATAGGCAATGCGGGCCAGCGATTCCGGATCGGCTGCCGGCGCAACCAGAGGCTTAGCACTGTGGCTTGCGGACAAGCGCGCCAGCGACTGGCCCACTCCATCAGGCCCAATAGCCACCAGATGCTTCAGTCTAGGCGCGCGTTGCTGCAGTTCAGCGGCCACGGTTTCAAAATGATCGCCATCATAAACGATCATATCAATCTCGGCATCTTCGATCACATAGAGGTAATCCTCGATCGCTCCCATAGGATGAAGCGCGGTCGCAACAATGCCTGCGAATGATAGCGCATTCATTACTGTGGGCACTTCAACCCGGTTTTTTGCCAGCACTGCGGCGCGACGGGGCTTGGGTGAAAGCGCATCGAAGGCCTGATGCGCCCGGCTGATCGCATCGCGCATCTCTCCCGCGCTTTGACTGCGCCCATCGGCCAAGACCATGACCGTACGGTCAAGATCACGGTTCAAAGCGTAGGCGACAAGTTCGGTCCCAAGGATCGTCTGGTAAATTGGATTGGTCATTCTATTGCCCTTTAAACCTGTGTTATTCTTTGCCGCCTGCCTGCAATCGCATCCAGCGGGTAGCATCTGCAAGCGCCGCGGCAGCGGCTGGTACCGCGGCCGCAGCCGCCAAGTATCCATGTATCATCGCTTTGTCGCAGCGCAGCGAAACCGTTACTCCACCCTCGGCAAGCCGGCGGGCGTAGGCAACCCCTTCATCGCGCAGGGGATCCAGTTCCCCCACGACAACCATAGCTGGGGCCAGATCATGGGTCGTTCCCACGCGCAGCGGCGATACTTCAGGATTATCGCGGTTCACTCCAGCTGGGCAATAATGATCCCAGAACCACTGCATATCGGCCGTCGATAAGAGCCAGTTGCGGCCGCCAATCTCGCGGTAAGACAGGGTGGTGAAATCGTGATCAGTTACTGGATAGGCTAGCAACTGCCCGGCCAGTTCAGGGCCACCCGCCTCGCGTGCGCGGATTGCGCAGGCAGCGGCCAGATTGCCCCCCGCGCTTTCGCCCGCCACTATCAACGACCCCGGAAAGGTCGTTGAGGCCCAAAGCAGCGCTGACCAGCAATCATCAAGCGGTTGCGGGAAAGGGTGCTCCGGCGCCAAGCGATAATCAACGCTTATAATCCGGTGCCGTGATTGCCCAGCGAGCCGGCGACAGGTCGATTCAACCTGATCGAGATCACCGATTACCCAGCCACCCCCATGAAAGAAGACGCAGGTGCCCAAAATCTCGCCCACAGGCTCATAGATCCGCAGGGCAATTAGCCCATTGGGTCCGCTAATGTTCCGATCAACCACACCAGCCAGCGGCGGTAGATCAGCCGGAACCGGGGCTGCTGCAATGGTATTACGCAGCAAATCGCGGGCTTCCTGCGGGCCAAGTTGATGGAAATAAGGCCGCCCCGCCGCCTCATTCGCCGCAATAATAGCTTGATGATATGGGTGCAGTTTCATGGCCCAATCTCTTACTTAGCCTTGCTGCTCACGCAGTTCGCGCAGCTTGCGCCGATAAGGAACATTGGGCTGTCCGGTATGAGCGGTAATGCCGCCATCGGCAGTTACAATCGAGCCGGTCATGTACGAAGCCTCGTCAGACGCAAGGAAGGTGACAACATTGGCCATTTCCTTTGCCTGCCCCATACGCCCCAAAGGAATAGGCGAAAGCCACGCCGCGCGGTCTTCAGGCCGGGCAACAGTGGCATCGGTCATCGCCGTTTCAATCAGTCCGGGGCACAGCGCGTTCACCCGAATACCATCACGGGCACAGTCTAAGGCCAGCGATCGCGTATAATTGATCACTGCACCCTTGGATGCGTTGTAAACCCCCATGCCATAGTCACCAAGCTGACCGGAGATGGAGGCGATGTTAATGATTGCCCCGCCATTTTCCCTAAGGCGCGGGATGGCGAATTTGCAGAATAGGTAAATCGCTTTGATATTGATGGCAAAAACCTTGTCCCACAATTCTTCAGCCATATCCGGGGTTTCAGCCAAGGCGCCAAGACCGGCGTTGTTAACCAAGATATCAATTCGGCCCCACTTTTGGTAAACCGTCTCCACCAGTGCCGCGACTTCTGATGCCGAAGTGGCATCGGTGCGGACAAAGGCAATATCGTCACTCGTGTTGGCCGGCGGGGTAATATCGGCGATCATCACCTTGGCCCCATCTGCCGCCAAGCGGGCAACGACTGCCGCACCGATCCCGTTGGCGCCCCCCGTAACAATAGCAACCTTGCCACTGAACCTAGCCATGCTTCACTCCTGCCCTTAACTTTTGCCCCTGATCTTCTCGCTTGGCGAAACGGGAAATTTAGTCAATGCTCGAGTTGCATTTCCTTTTTCCTTCCGATCAGAAAAGCTATGCAAAAATCTCAAGGGTATGGACTGATTCGATAGCCGCAAAGCGGCTGGTCACGAGGCAAAGGCTCGGCTCTCAAGCGCGCTGCCACCGGAATATTAAAGAAAGATAATAGCATGACAGACAACCTCGCAACGGCAATAAAATTGGCAGAACAAAGCCGTTGCGCTGCCATGTTGGCTAACGACAATGCCGCGCTGGCCAACATGTTAGACCCCCGCCTGCAATTCCACCACGCCACCGGCGCGGTTGATGATAAACCTGCCTATTTGGCGAAAATGGCAGCTGGACGTATCCAATATGTGGCGATCGATTGGTCGGAAGAATGCGTCATTGGTTTGGCTGATAATGCCGCAGTTCTCACGGGCCGAATGAACACCGCCGTAAGGGTTGAAGGCATTGATAAGATGCTGAATAATCGCGTCACCACCGTGTGGAGCAAGAACGATGGCCTTTGGCAATTGGTCGCGTTTCAATCCACACCGCTCGCAGCTTAAGCGGAGTTGCAATGCATCCGCGTCTCTCGATAAATACCCTGAGCTTGAAGCCAGCCAGTATCGGCCATCACATCGAGACAGTTGCCCGGCTGAGAGCGCGGGCCATCAGTCTCGATCTGTTGCAATTTGAACACTGCAATAGCCTTGCTGTGGCTGCGCACATTCGCGATGCCGGGCTGGATGTTGCCACCCTGACCCACCGCGCCTTTGCTTTTGCTACTCCAGCCGATGCCAAGGCTGGGCAAGACCGACTGAAACAGACCATTGCCCTCGCCCAGCAGATTGGCGCGCTATCGATTATCATGACCACTGGCCCACGCGGCGACCTCACATGGCCTGCTGCCGCAGCCCGTTTTGCCGAGGCTGTTGCGGCTTGCGCCGATCTGGCTCACAGCGCTGGAATCCAATTGGCCATTGAACAAACCTCGCACCTTTATGCCGATGCCTCAATTGCGCATCGCTTATCGGATAGCCTGCATCTTGTTCGCCAAGCCGGTATTGCGGTGATCATAGATCTGTTCGCCTGCTGGTTTGATGCCGATATCGAAGAAGCGATTGCCGATGCAGCCCCCCTTACCGCGCTGGTGCAGGTTAGCGACTATGTGCTGGGCGATCGCGGCTTGCCATGCCGGGCAGTGCCAGGGGATGGGGCAATACCATTGGATCGCTTGATCCCTGCCATTCTCAAGGCCGGTTTCACAGGCTATTTTGATCTCGAAATCATTGGCCCCCGATTGCAGGCCGAAGGGGAAGAGCAAGGGCTTCGCCGCGCTGGTGCAGTCATGGGCAAATTGTTGGGCGCCGCCAACCTAAATCTCTAAAAGCCAAGGCGCTCAGGCGCAACATAATTCGATTGAGGAGAGCAGCCATGACTGACGTCTATCTGGCCTATGATGCCAAAAATCACCTCGGTGAAACACCCATATGGTCGGTTGCAGATCAGGCCCTGTGGTGGGTCAATTGTGAACACGAACCCGAACTGCATTGTTGGCACCCCGATAGCGGCCAGCATCGCCAGTGGTCTATGCCACAGCGGATCGGAGGCTTTGTTCCCAAGGCGAAAGGGGGGCTGCTGGTGGCCCTCGGCGATGGCCTCTATGATTTTGACCCGGAAAGAGAAACTCTCAACCTGCGGGTCCGCTCTCCCTTGCCCGCGCATGTCAAATTGCACGAATGCCATTGTGATCGACAGGGGCGGTTTTGGATTGGCAGCTTTGATAAAGACTTTCCTGCCAATCGCGCCGCCAAAGGCGGTAGCATTTTTCGACTGGATGGAGAAATCCTGATCCCGGTGATCACAGAAATAGCCGTAGCCAATGCCATGGCCTTTAGCCCCGATGGCGGCACGCTCTATATCGCTGATTCTGCCACGCGCCGGGTAGATGCCTATGATCTCAATCCCGACAGCGGCGCTATTTCGAACGGCCGCACCTTCCTGCAACTGCATGATGGAGAAGGCTTCGTTGATGGCGCCACAGTCGACAGCGAGGGAGGGTATTGGCTGGCGAATGTCGGTGCCGGTGCCTTGCGCCGCTATCTTCCCGATGGCACCCTGGATCGGATTGTGAAGCTGCCGTTTTCCAACCCCACTAAGCCCGCGTTTGGTGGGGCTGATTTGAAAACCCTGTTCGTCACATCGACTGACATGGCAATGACCTGCACTATGTCGCCAACAATGCCAAATGGCGGGATCTACGCTCTGCAACCCGGTGAAACTGGCATTGCCGAGACTTGTTTTGTCGGGTGATGCGCCAGTACAAAGCCAAGCCTGCCCGATGACAGGCGTGAAATAGACTTCGGCTGTTGCAATTATTGTTCTCTCGCGTATCAGGAAGTTCGATCGATAATGCGCTTAGCTTGGATCATTTTCCGATGCCGACATTGGGCCTGGGAGTAGTATAAACAATGTATCTCGCGCCTGACGGAGATGAAATCGAGATCGCGAATGCCGCCGCAGCCTTTTTGGCTGATGCCATGCCGATCGAACGATTGCACGCCGCCGATTCAGCTGATCTGAATGCCGATCTGCTCCAACTCTTGGGCGAAATGGGCTGGTTTGCCTTAGCCGTTCCCGAAGCCGAAGGCGGCAGTGGCCTCTCAACAGTTGAACATGCCCTGTTTTTCAGGGAATGTGGCCGCCAATGTGCGCCGGTTGATCTTCTGGCGCAATGCTTAGCAGCCAATACCATTGCCGATCCCGCTTTACGTCAATCCGTAATTGCTGGCACCACCAGTGTCGCCCTGATGGTAAGCGATGCCGATAACTATCGCATCTTCGGTTCCGTCGATGCCGATTACGCCTTGTTGGTCACCGCTGATGCTGCCCAACTCTATGCACTGGCCGATGTTAAAGCAGAAATACGCCCGGCGCTTGATCCTTCAAGCACGCTCAGGCTGGCGCACAGCCTGCCTGATCCCGTGGCAAGCAAGCAAGGCCATATTGTTTGGCGGCTGGGACAGTTGGGTACGGCTGCCATGTTGGTTGGTCTCGCCGAAGCGGCGCTCGATCTGATTCTCGAATATGCCAAAGTGCGTGAGACTTTTGGCCGCAAGATCGGTTCCTGGCAGGCGGTTCGCCATCCTTGCGCTGATATGGCCGTACGGGTTGAAGCAGCGCGCGCTGAACTGTGGTATGCCGCAGCGGCTCTGAAAGAAGGTCGCGCCGATGCTGAAGTGCATCTCGATGCGGCCAAGCATCTGGCCAATCTAGCGGCCCATGCCAATGCGGATTCGAACATTCAGCTGCACGGCGGCATCGGGGTTACCGATGAACACAACGCCCATCTCCTGCTGAAACATGCCATGGTGCTCTCGCGCCTGTTCGGATCGAAGCGCAGCTTACTGGCGCGCTTGCTTAACGCTCGTCTGGAAGATTGAGATGGACCTGCATTACTCTGAAGCCGATCAAGAATTCCGTGCCAAGGCACGCGAATGGCTGATGGCCAATGTTCCGACTGAAAAGCGGCCGGCCCATGGGCTAGCATCAGCGCAGTTCGATCGCGATTGGCAGCGCAAAATGTATGACAATGGCTGGGCCGGTGTGGCTTGGCCCAAGGAATTCGGCGGCCTTGGCCTGTCTGGGCTACAGCAGGTCATCTGGTACGAAGAACTCGCCCGCTGCAACGCGCCGCACTACATCAACACAACCTATGTTGCTATGATGCACGCCGGCCCCACCGTGATCGCCCGCGGCACGGATGAGCAAAAGGCCTTTCACCTATCCCGCATTCTCAAAGGTGAATCTTTGTGGTGTCAGGGCTTTTCCGAACCCAATGCCGGTTCTGACCTGGCCTCATTGCGCACCCGCGGCGTGGTGGATGGCGATCATATTGTGGTTACCGGATCCAAGATGTGGACCACCGATGCCCAGCACGCCGATTATCAAGAACTGCTGATCCGCACCGATCCCGATTCAGAACGCCACAAGGGTCTGACTTGGGTTATTTGCGATATGAAGGCACCGGGTATCGACATCAAGCCGATCCGCACCATGATGCAGGACGAACATGTCAACATGGTATTCTATGATGATGTGCGCATTCCGATCAGCAATGTGGTGGGTGAAATCAACAAGGGCTGGTCAACCGCCCTCGCCACGCTATCGTTTGAACGCGGCCTTGGCTTTATCGGCGATCAGCTGGAACTTTATGAACGCGTCTGCCGCGCAATAGAGCTGGCCGAAACCGTTCGTTTTGAAGATGGCCGCCGGGCAATTGAAGACGATGGCATTGCCCAGCGTCTGGCAGCAATCAAGGCAGATACTATCGCCATCCGATCGATGACCCTTGCCGATATTGCCGAAACCGATCGCACCGGTGAACCCGGCCCCAAGGGATCGATGATGAAACTGATGGTTACATCAACCCACAAGGCTTTGAGCGAAGTGGTCGGTGACATTCTGGGCTGGAGCTTCCTCGAATTTAACGGGGACCGCAGCGCTCATCCTTGGACCTATGACTACCTATGGAGTTGGGTATTCAGCATATCGGGCGGGACCAGCGAAATTCAACGCGAAATTACCGCAGATCGGGTCTTGGATCTGCCGAGAGGACGCTGAAATGGTAAAACCACTGCAGTCGGCACTTAAGCTGGCAATCGCCGGCGCCAATGCGGAACGCGGCTGGGCCCGTGATACCCATATCCCAGCTTTAAAAGCGCTGCCGGGTATCGAACTGTTTGCCGTATCGGCCCGCACCCAAGCTATCGCCGATGAGGCCGCGCGCACCTTTGGGGCGGCAAGGGCTTTTGGCGATACGCTGGAAATGGTTCGCGATCCCGATGTGGATGTGGTTGCCGTTCTAGTTAAGGTGCCTGAACACCGCGCCATCGTCTTGGCTGCACTGGCGGCTGGCAAACATGTTTATTGCGAATGGCCTTTAGGCCGAGACTTGGCTGAAGCTGAAGAACTTGCCGCCGCAGCCAAGCAAGCCGGTGTCCATGTTGCCATTGGTCTGCAAGGCGCCAATTCTCTGGCCGTTCGCCACGCTGCTAAGCTGGTTCGGGATGGCGCCATTGGCCGGCCATTGAGCCTGCGGGTTGTCTCCTCAACCGCGGGCTGGGGCGCACTGGCTCCGCCGCACTACGTCTATTTGCAGGATCGCCGCAACGGCGCAACGCTGGCAACCATTGCCGGTGGGCACACTCTGGCCGCGGTTGAAGCCGTTGTTGGTTCCTTTAAAAACCTCTCAGCACGCAATTCCATTCTTCTCGATACGGTTGAGATTATTGGGACCAATGAAGTGGTTGAGCGCACCTGCGCCGATCATATGCTCATCACCGGTCTCCACGACAGCGGTTGCGTTTCCAGCGTTGAAATTCTGGGCGGCGTGCCCATACCGCTGCGCTTTGAACTGCGTGGCACCAAGGGCTCGCTTGAAATAACCGGCCACCATCCAGGCGGCTATCAATGTGCGGCCTTGACCGTGAAGTGCACCCCCGAAGCCACAGCGCAGCCCCTACCCACAGTTCCGGGCCTAAGCGATGCCACTATCAATGTGGCCCAGGTTTGGGCGCAGTTTGAAGCCGACATTCGAACCGGCACACACAGCGTTCCAGACTTTGCCACCGCCGTGCGCCTCACACGTTTGCTGGATGCAATTGAAATCTCTTCGGATGAAGGGCGCACACTGACCTTGGGTGATTAAGCTTGGTAGCCAGTGGCTGCTTGTGCCAATCACTCTAAATATCTGCCTATTTGGGAATTCGCCATGAAGTGGACAATGCGCACTGATCCCAGCGGTTTTGAAACCCGTTGGTCAGAAGACCTTGCCAACCGCTATCTGTCGGAGGGGCATTGGACTGAGACCACTCTGGTTGATGCTGCGCGCAAATCGCTAGCCGAAGATCCAGACCATCTGCTGTTGATCGAGGGCGAGAGCGTCCTCACCCGCCGGCAATGCTGGGATCAAGCCTTGCGCCTTGCGGGATTTTTTCTCTCTCGCGGGCTCAAGCCCGGCGATGTTATCGCATTCCAACTGCCCAACTGGATGGAAACCGGCGTTATAGCTCTGGCAGCACGAATGACCGGTCTGGTGATCAATCCGATCCCACCGATTTATCGTGAATCCGAGTTGGGTTATATTCTGGCTGACTGCCGGGCGAGACTGATCTTCATCCCCGGCCTGTTCCGCAAGCATGACTATGCCGCAATGATGGCTGGCCTGCGCGCGGTCTTGCCTGAGCTACAAGACGTAGTGGTAGTGCGCGATACAGGCGACTGCAATTGGGAAAGGGTGATGGCCCATACTCCCATCGATGAAATGACCCTGCCTAAGGTTGATCCCGCCGCGGTAATGATGGTGATGTACACTTCGGGCACCACAGGCAAACCGAAAGGCGTGCTACACACCCATTACAGCTATGACCATCGCGCCCGCGCCATGGGAGAGGCTTGGAAAATCGGGCCGAGTGACGTGGTATTTATGCCCTCACCAGTGACCCATATCACCGGCGCGCTGTGGGCCTTTGACATGACATGGATCCACGGATCAGCCAGCGTGCTGATGGATGTCTGGACGGTTGAAGAAGGCATACGGGTGATCGAGAACAACCGCTGCACCGTCAATGGCGGCGCGACACCCTTTTTGCAACAATTGCTCGACACGGCCGGCAGCCGGCCCGAAGCCATTGCCTCGCTACGCCTGTTTTTCTGTGGCGGCACCACCGTATCACCCGACCTGATCCGCCAAGCAAGCAAGACCTTCCCGGGCTGTTTGTTTTTCCGATGCTATGGCTCAACTGAAATGGTCACAGCGACCTTGGGCATTCGCGACCGCTCTCAGGCTGATCTGGGAGCCGATACCGATGGCGAAATTGTTTATCCAGCCGAGCTAAAAATTATCGATGCGCTTGATGATCGCCCCCTGCCCCATGGCGAGGAAGGCGAGATCATCGCCCGCGGCCCCGGCTTGTTTTTTGGTTATGTCCACGCCGCTGACAACGAAGGCAATTTTGTTGAAGACGGGTTCGTCCGCATGGGTGACCTTGGTCGAATTGTAAATAACGATTATATCGTCATCACCGGTCGCAAGAAGGACATCATCATTCGCTCGGGCGAGAATATCAGCCCCAAGGAAGTCGAAGACCTGCTGTTTAACCACCCCGCCGTGGCCGAAGTAGCGATTGTTGCCATGCCCAGCCCCACCACCGGCGAAAAAGGCTGCGCCTTCATCATCCCGCGCGCAGGGCACACAATCGATTTGCCGGAAATCCGCCGCTTCCTTGATGCCGAAGGCCTTGCCCGGCAAAAGTTTCCCGAACATATCGTGCTAGTTGACGATTTGCCGCGCGTGCCTTCGGGCAAGGTAAAGAAAGACGTTTTGCGAATTCAAGCCCGCCAAATGGCGGAGGCAGAGGCCGGCTAGGATTAGCCCATTCACTGTATCCCCTTGCGCTTAGCGCCAGGAAAAACCGCCATCAACTGGTAGTTCGGTGCCAGTGGTAAAGCCTGAATCCTCGGTTGAAAAGAATAGCGCCGCGCGCGCAACATCGCCCACTTCGCCAAGACGCTTCAACGCCACGCGATCCGCCGCCCGCACGGTATGCTCAGCATTTTCCCAGAGATAACGGGTCATTTCCGTCTTGATCACACCTGGGCAAATCGAGTTGGCGCGAATAGATGGCCCCAAATCCATAGCAATCGACTTGGTGAACATTGCCTGCCCCGCCTTGCTCGCCGAATAGCCCGCCGTTCCGGGCATCGGCATCAGAGCGCTAACCGAAGCAATGTTGACGATGGTCGCGGCCTTAGCCTGCTGCAAAAAGGGCAGCGCAGCTTTCACAATGTTGAAAGGGCCGGTCATGTTAACTGCCAACATGCGATCCCAGCTTGCTGGATCCAGATCAACAAAGGGGGTGATGTCCAGAATACCAGCGGCATTAACGATACAATCAATCCCGCTCAGCCGCTCTGCCACGTCTGCCACTATGCGATTAACCTCATCGCGATCCGTAACATCACAGCGATAACCTATGCCGCCCAACTTGGCGGCCGCAGCCTGAACCCCAGCATCGTTCCGATCCAGCAATGCGACGGCCGCTCCCTCAGCAGAAAATAGACTGGCTATCTCCAGCCCCATGCCGCTGGCTCCACCCGTGATCAGAACCTTACGTGATGCCATTCTGCCCGTCATCATTCAGCTCTCTCTTGCAGTAACCTTAGAATTTAGTCTACTCCCTGCTTATAAATGCGCATGAGTCAATGCGATAAAGCTGGGCAGCAGAACGGGGATAAACGACTGACATGGCAGATCAGCAAAATACTGGTGAAAACAGCACGGAGCAGAGCAGATTTTACTCTTGGTTTGTTCTGGGCGTTCTGATCCTGGCTTACATGATATCGTTCATCGATCGCCAGGCCTTGACGCTGCTTGTCAAACCGATCCGTGCCAGCCTGCACATATCAGACACCCAACTAAGCCTGCTTCACGGTTTTGCTTTTGCCCTGTTCTATACCATCATGGGCATCCCTATCGGCAGGATGGTTGATCAGAAGCGGCGAACCTGGATCATCGCTATCGGGATTGTCGTGTGGAGTGCGATGACTGCAGTTTGCGGTTTGGCGCGAAATTTTACCCAAATGTTTCTGGCTCGCATTGGCGTGGGGGTTGGCGAAGCCGCACTATCCCCCGGAGCCTATTCTCTGTTGGGAGACTATTTCCCGCCGCGCCAGTTGCCTATGGCGCTCAGCATCTACACCGCTGCCGCCTATGCCGGATCAGGTCTGGCAATTATGATCGGCGGCGCGCTGATCAGCCTGATGCCAGCAATAACCCTTCCCGGATATGGACCATTGGAACCTTGGCAAGCGGTGTTTGTCGCCATTGCCCTGCCCGGCATTCTGGTCGCGCTGGCGATTTTGTGCGTGCGCGAACCGGCCCGCACCAGCGTAAAACGCGGCATTGAACCCAGCTTTTCCGAATTGCTGAAGCATATGCGCCTTCACCCGCGGGCTTACCTTGTAACCATTCTGGGCTATTCGCTCAGCTCACTGATGTGGAACGGGGCTCTGGCCTGGTTGCCCACTTTCTTTATCCGCACCTTCCAATGGACCCCCGCCGAAGTCGGTCTGCGTTATGGCCTAACTCTGATGCTCTTTGGCACGGCTGGAATTGTGTTGGGTGGGCTGATTATTGCCCGCTTACGCGATGCCGGACGGACCGACGCAAACTTGCTGATTGGCCTGATCGCTCTGGTTATCGCCCTGCCTGCAGGCGTTGCCGGGATGATGGCCACATCACAGTGGAGCGCGCTGACCGGCGTCGCCGTGTTCCTTTTTGGGTCTTGCATGCCGTGGGGTGGCGCGGTGGCAGCGCTTCAGGAAATCACGCCGAACCAGATGCGCGGGCAAGTTTCGGCCATCTATCTGTTCAGTATCAGCTTTGTTGGTTTGGGCTTTGGCCCCACGGTTGTCGCCTATTTCACTGACCACCTGTTTGGCAATGATGCCGCCTTGGGTCATTCGCTCGCGGTCATGCTATTGCTCTCAGCGCCGCTTTCTGCGGTGATACTGCTTCTGGCCCGCGCTCCTTACCGCAAGGCGATAGCGGCAATCGATTTTTGAGGCAAAAATACCACAGGTCTGTGACAATTTCCGATAGCCAGACAGCCATCAGGGCAAATTCATCAAAAAGGCATTGCAATGCTGCATTCCCGTAGCAATAGATCAACAAGATATAAAAACTGGGACGTTTCAGGATGCCATCGGCAACAAAGCAGCACAACCTGCTTTGCCCTCAGCAACATGGTGCTAAATTCCTAAAGCCAACCCAAGGCATACCTAATTCTCTGTCAGGACAAAGCGATTGTGCTTTATCCAACAGCGACCGATTGTGACGATTAGTATTTTCAAGGGAGTAAAGCATGAAGATCTTGAGTTCTAAAACCCGGACACGCCTGCTGATTTGTTCAGCCTTGGCCCCAGTTGCCTTTCTGCCAGTTCAGGCATGGGCTGCTGAAGCAGCGGCACCTGAAAACAATGGTCTGGAAGAAATCATCGTCACAGCGCAAAAGCGCGAACAGAGCGTTCAGGACGTGCCTGTGGCTGTTACCGCTCTTTCCGGTGCTGCCCTGACCAATAACCGCGTTCAGAATGTGACCGACCTCTCGGGTCTGGCGCCAGGCGTGCAGGTTCGTCCCGCAGCTGGTGGCTCGTCTATCCCATCATTCTCTGTTCGTGGCGTAACCAGCTACGGCGTGGTTCCGGGTTCAGACAAGCAAGTTTCGATCTATCTTGATGGCGTTTACATTGGTTCGCCGCGTGGTTCGATCTTCAACATGCCAGATGCACGCGGCATCGAAGTTCTGCGCGGTCCGCAAGGCACTCTGTTTGGTCGCAACGCAACCGCAGGTGCTGTCAGCGTCACCACGCGTGACCCGAACGGCGAATTTGGTGTCGATGCTGATTTTACCGTAGGTAACTATGATCAGTTCCGTGCCCGCATTTCCGTGAGCACCCCGCAAATCGGTGCCTTCAGTGCCTATGGTACCTTTTTGCATGACTACAAGCGTGGTGATGTTAAGAACCTTGGCGCAGGCAAGACTTGGGATCGCACTTCGTCCGGCTTGGGCGTTGATGTATCGCCAGCCTACCTTGGCGGCAAAGATGCCGATTCCTACTTCTTGGCAGTAAAGTTTGCGCCAACTAATAATCTCAAAATGGTCTACAAGCTTGACCATGACGTGGAATACAACTCACCGGAAGCAACGGCGCTTATTGCTGTTAACTCGGCAGCACCGCTGACCGGCAGCCTGATCGCCGCTGTGACGGCTGGCATCCCCCTCGCCTCGAATGGCCTGCGTCCGGATGCCGTCAACAACTCGTTCTCTACCAATTCCCGCATCCGTCTTACCGGTCATAACCTGACCACGACTTGGGACGTTGCTGACAACATCACCATCAAAAACGTGATGGCTTACCGTCAAACTTATGTGTTTGCTGCAGTGCCGATCGATGGTTTCTCAGGTGTGACCTTCGGCGCCAATGCGGTTATTCCATATGCAACATTAAGCGCATTTAAAGTGTATCCGCCAACCGCTGCCAATGGTTACTCCACGGCTGGCGCATTGGCCGCTATTCCTGGCTATGCAGCTTATTTCGGCACACAAGTTGGTCAAACCTTCCTCGGCGTTGCCAGTCAGCCACAATCGACCAGCAAGCAGTGGAGCGACGAACTTCAGCTGAACTATCGTTCAGATCTCGTCACTGTTACAGCTGGTTTGCTGTGGTACCACGGCAAGGATACCATTGGTGGCCCAGCAGGCTTGGTTAACACCTTCCAATTCACGAATGTGCCCGCCAATGGTGTATTGCCTCTTGGCCAGTATGGCTTGTCTCTTAACGATGCCAAATCCGTTGCTGCTTACGGCCAAGCGGAATTCCACGTTTCACCGAAGCTTGACCTTGTTCTGGGTGCCCGCATCACCCGCGATGACAAGTCGGGCAGCTTTAATTCGGGTGTTGGGCTTGCTGCGCCATCGATCTCCATTCCGTTCACTTACAAGAAGACCAAACCAAACTGGTTGGTTGGCGTGAACTATAAGCCGAATGATGATGTCTTGCTCTATGCCAAGGCCTCGACAGCATTCGTGTCGGGTGGTTCGGTTGCGGCAATTCCATTTGAACCTGAAAAGGCCACTTCCTTTGAAGGCGGTCTCAAGGCTGAATGGTTCGACCGTCACTTGCGCACCAACCTTTCGGTTTACTCTGTCAAGTATGACAACCTGCAGACTTCGCAGGGTGCCACTAACTTTGGTGCTTATCTGACTGCACTGGGCAATTCCTTGACCCCGGCGGTGCCCAACCTGGCAAGCATCGTATCCACTTTCATTGTTCCCATTGGCGGCGCTGTCCACACCAAGGGCTTTGAATTTGAAACTACGGCTATGCTGACAAACAGCATCACGACTGGTGGCAGCTTGAGCTACCATCACACCAAGTATGACTCTGTTGATGTTCGCATTCTCAACAGCTTTGGTGCTGGCAACACGCAATACCTGCCGGGCACACTGTCGCCTAGCTGGGATGGCACGATCTGGGGTCAGTTCCAGTCAAAGCCCTTTGACAATGGCATGAGCATTTCAGCCCGTGTCGACGCCAACTGGCATGATAAGTATCTGCTGACCAATGCTCCTGATACTGTTGCTGCTGTGCTTAAGCCTTACAACTATTCGCCTGCCGCTTGGGTTGTGAATGGCCGTCTGGCGCTTAAGGATATCAAGGTTGGTTCAGGGAATGCCGAACTGGCTATCTGGGGTAAGAATCTGTTCCAGAACCGGAACCTTACCTATGCACTCAGCTTGGCGGGCGCCCTTGCAGGCAACTTCCAGCCAGCGCGTACTCTTGGTGTCGATCTGAAGGTCCACTTCTAATCGATAGCACATCGCTAAATGCACTGACGCCCGGATCGCAAGATCCGGGCGTTTTTGTTTATCGGCAGGGCGTCTGCTTCAGACCGACGATGTACAGACCTGCGATGTACAGGGCGACAAACTACCCTAAACGATGCGCGGGGTCCAAACCAAAGGTAGCCGCTCTTCGACTCTAGCACCAAATTTAACAGCCTCACCGGTTAGCCCAGCTTTAGGGACAGCCTACCCGGCACAATCACCAAGCGTCCTGCTTTCACCCTAGCCCGGCCGCGCACCGAAGTGCGCTGTGCTGCCTGCGGCGGACATCTTGGCAACGTTTTCGATGATGGCCCCAAGC
>JBEGLE010000239.1:0-4609 GCA_041183725.1 Pseudomonadota bacterium
CAATCAAGTTCACTCCCATCGATATAACGGCAAAGCGCACCGGGGTTTTGGTATCGTGCCGAGCATAGAAGCCGGGGGTGAGCACTTTCACCAGAATATAGCTGGGTAAACCGATGGAAAAGGCGGCAAGCGCCTGAGCGGTATAGTGGACATCGGTAGAGGTGAATTTGCCATAGCCGAATAGGCCCGCCGCAATCGGCTCGCCGCAAACCACCAGCGCCACGGTGGCGGGAAGGGTTAGCAGTAAGGCCAGTTCGAGGCCGCGGTTTTGGGTTTCCATTGCGGCTACTTGTTCACCGCCGCCCAATTGGCGTGAGATTGTGGGGAGCAGCACGGTGCCCAAACCAATGCCGATCAGCCCCAGAGGCAATTGGTTTAACCGGTCCGCCATGTAGATATAGGTGACCGAGCCGTGGGCAAGAAACTTGGCTGCCAGCATGGTTGAGATAACCAGATTGATCTGCACCGCACCGGCGCCAGCGGCTGCGGGCAGGGTGAGCGCCAAAAGGCGTTTCACATCAGGGGTTAGCCGAGGGCGGCGCAGTTTCAGGCTGACCCCGCAGCGCTTGCAGGCCCAAGCCAGCCAGAGGAATTGCAGCAGACCAGACAGCGAAACCGCGATTGATTGGTTGCGGGCGGTTTCCAAGGGATCAGCCGTGTGAAAGGCCAGCAAGGCCACAATCAGCGTTAGGTTGAGCAGGATCGGCGCAGCGGCATTGACCCAGAATTTGTGAAGCGAATTCAGGATGCCGCCCAGCAGCGAGACCAGGCTGATAAACAGCAAATAGGGAATCTGCCAGCGCGACAGAGCCACGGCAAAGCTGAATTGTTCAGCGGAAATGCCGTTGAACTTGCCGGACAGCGCAAAGGTTACCGGCCAGGCAAACAGCTCTAGCAACGCGGTCATCACCAGTAGAACCGGTAGCAGAACCGCCAGTGCCTGTTCTGCAAAGCGCAGACCAGCGGGAAGCCCATCACCATCTTTGTCTGCCACTTGGGCGTTGAACATCGGGATAAAGGCCGAGCTAAAGGCCCCCTCGGCAAACAGGGCTCGAAACATATTGGGGAGACGAAAAGCGATCAGGAATGCATCAGAGGCAAAGCTGGCCCCAATGAAGCGCGCGAAAAGGCTATCACGCACCAATCCCAAAATGCGGCTAACTAAGGTCAGCCCACCAACGGTACCAAGCGCCTTGCTGAGGTTCATGTCACGCAGCCCCTTTGCGGCGCGCGGGCAAAGCCAGCGAGCCTTGGGTCAGGTGCCAAGAATCAGGCGTTGCCAGCCGGCTCACCCTGCGCTTGTTGCTGCGCTGCCAATTGCTGCAAATAGAGGCCGTTAAAATCAATCGGCTCCAGCATGAACGGCGGGAAGCCTGCATCGCGCACGGCATCAGCAATCACGCGGCGGGCGAAGGGGAACAGGATGCGCGGGGCTTCGGCATAGATGAACATATGCTGTTGTTCAGCCGAGAAACCGCGAATGCCGACCAAGCCACAATAGGCCAGTTCGATCAAGAATTGGACCCCGGATTCACACTTGGATGACAGCTCAATCTTCAGTTCAACTTCATGCAGTTCGGCTTCCACTGCATTGGCCTGAATGTTGAACTGCACTTCGATCTGCGGCTGATCAGCCCACTGGAAGCATAGCGGCGCATTAGGGTTTTCGACCGACAGATCTTTCACATATTGCGAAAGGATGCCCGCTGCGGGGCCAGTGTCTTCGCCGTTGGGGGCGCTGCCATCTTGTTTGATTTGGGTCGTCACGGTGCCATCGTCGGCCATTGCGGGAAACTTTCTCAAGGCTTTGGAATTTCGGTTGCCCGCGCGCCTAGCACCCGTGCGGGCAGGCGGCAATGGTCTGCGACGCACAGATGCCATACGATTTGCAGGATATGGGGGCAAGCGATCCGGAAAACTTGGGCAATTTTTCCGCTTACACGTTGTCCATTTGTCAAGATTACCTATCTGGTGCACATTAATAGTGCGCCATGCAGCTTTGTGGCAGAATCGGAAAAACCCAGCGTGACCTTACAAATCGTAATTTTGGCCATGATTGCAGCCTTCTTGGGCCTGCGTCTTTACGCGGTGCTTGGGCGTCGGGCTGAGCATGAGGAAGAAATTATCCAAGGCCACTATGAAGCGCGCCCATCTGCCGCGCCGCTGGCTCCGCAAGCCTCAGATCACCAAGCACAGGCACTTTTGCCGCATGATCTGCCCGGTGGCCTGCCTGCTGTTGAACAGGCCCTGCGCGAGATCATGGCGGCCGATCGCCGTTTTGACAGCCTCGCCTTCCTGCAGGGGGCGCAAGGGGCCTATCGTATGGTGCTGGAAGCTTTCTGGCGCGGCGATAAAGAACAACTCAGCCACCTGTGCGACAGCGATGTTTACGCTGGCTTTGTGGCGGCCATTGATGCCCGGATTGCTGCGGGAGAGGTTTTGGAAAACCGTTTGGTTCGTGTCGATGCCGCAACGATTGTTGCCGCTACTTTCGATGCGCCTGTTGCCCGGATCACCGTGCGCTTCACCGCCGATATTGCCGCAGTTACGCGCGATGCCGCTGGCCAAGTGATTGCCGGTTCGCTGACCGATGCGATTGAAGCACGCGATCTGTGGACCTTTAGTCGCGATATGCAATCAGCCCAGCCGGATTGGCTGCTCGACGAAACCGACGAGGACTAAGCGCAGTATGGCAAAGCAGGGCTGGAGGAGAAGCCGCGCCTCTGCGGCGCTCCTAATCTTGTCCTTGCTTACGGCCTGCACGGTTATTCCGCAGGTGGTTCCGCCATCGGGCTATGCACCGCCATATATTGCTGCGGCACCTGTGCCCTTGTCATCCCCAAGCCCTGCGGCAAACCCTGAACCTGTCGTCGCGCCACCACCACCACCAGCATTGGCGCTGGGCCTCCGCCCCGGGCCGGCAATGGCATCACTGCCGCTAACGAACAGCCGCCCTCGTATGGCGCTGCGGTCGTTTATCGAAAGCTGCCCAAAACTGCTTATCCGGGTTGATAGCAGCGGCCTAACCCGCGGCGCAGATTGGGCTGAATCCTGCGCGGCCGCGCCAACTTGGCCGGCCACAATTGCGGCGGGCTTTTTCGACCGGTTTTTTGAAACGGTTAGGCTTGGCGATGGCAAAGCCTTGGTGACTGGCTATTTTGAACCTGAGATTGCCGGTGTTCGGCAGCGCCAATCGGGTTTTGATGTGCCAGTCTACGGCCTGCCCAGTGATCTGGTTCGCCAGTGGCCTGACACCGTGCCGCTTGATCAACGCACGGGAACGCCACCGCCTGGCCGGATTGATGAAGCGGGGCACTTGGTCCCTTATTATGATCGCGCGGCCATTGAAGACGGGGTCTTGGCGAACAAGGGATTGGAAATTGCTTGGGCGGCTGATCCGGTCGAACTGTTCTTCCTTGAGGTTCAAGGATCGGGTCGTTTGGTGGGGCCCAATGGTCAGGTGATGCGCATTGGCTATGCTGGACAAAATGGCCGCGATTATGTGGCTATCGGCGGGCTTCTGCGCGCGCGCGGGCTGGTCGGCAGTGGATCTGGCAAGTACCCGGCATCGATGCAAGGGATCATGGCCTATCTGCGTTATGATCCGGATGAGGGCAAGGCGTTAATGCGCGAGAACCCCAGCTATGTCTTCTTCCGTGAAGGCAATAACGATGGACCGATCGGGGCACTGGGCGTGCCCGTGCGGGCGCAGTCTAGTCTTGCGATCGATCCGCTCTATGTGCCTTTGGGCGCGCCGATCTGGCTAGGGGTTAACCGGGTTGAAGCCGGTGGGCTATGGATCGCCCAAGATACCGGTGGCGCGATCAAGGGGGCAAATCGCTTTGATTCGTTCTGGGGCGCTGGCCCCACCGCGCGCACCATAGCGGGCGGCATGGTGGCCCGCGGTGATGCCGTGCTGCTGCTGCCCAAAGGCACATTGGCTCGGCTGGGTATTCAGTAAGATGCGCCGCTCCCGCATGTTAAGCAGCGAGGAAGCCGCGCTTTGGGCGCGGGTGGCGGCCACGATCGTGCCGATCAAAGGGCGCAGGCATCCGCCGGTTGAGGCAGCCAGCCCAGCAGACTTGCCCAAGGTTCCTCCGAAACCAAGCCAGCGCGCCGTCAAACAGTCAGCCGCCCCTATAGCAGCGCCGGTTGCCACGGCACGTGCCTCTGACGGCAAGCGGGTGCTGGATCGCCACGGCCTTGATGCCGGTTGGGATCAGCGGCTGGGTAAGGGGGCGATTGCCCCAGATTTTACCCTCGATCTGCATGGCCATTCGCTGGATGCGGCGTGGTCGCGGCTGGTACATGGTTTGGCCAAAGCCAGTGCCCTTGGGGCGCGGGTGGTGCTGGTGATCACTGGCAAACCGCTCCCGGTTGATGCGGCTGATCGGGGGCGGCAGCGCGGGGCTATTCGTGCCAAATTGCTCGATTGGTTGGCGCTGGGCAGCCATGCCAGCAAAATCGCCGCCGTGCGCGGTGCCCATCCCCACCATGGCGGGGCGGTCTATGTGGTGCTGAAACGGGTTCGCTGAGGCGGGGGTTGGGTCCAGCATCCTTCGACGGGCGAGAATGAGCGGAAGTTTAAGGATGGCGCAAATATACTCCA
>JBEGLE010000240.1:0-5339 GCA_041183725.1 Pseudomonadota bacterium
CCAGCGTGATGATCCGTTGCCGCTCTGGCGTGCTTTTTGCCAAGCCTTTTAGGCGGCAGGTGGCCCAGAGGCTTTTTCTCTCGGATTCTAGGGCTTTGAGATAGAGATCAGCCACGTTCCATCCAATCGCGGAAAAAGGCGTCATTGGCTTCGCGCAGGGCGGCAATGGCAACGCCGACAACACTCTCGCCACCGACCGCGCCGATCTGCACCGCGCCGGGGATAGTGCTGCCAGCGGGGGCGGTGACGACATAACGGCTTTGGTCTTCACCAAAGGCAGTGGCGGTATCAAGGCTGGTGCTGAGGGTGCAACCCTTGCCACTCGCCAGAGCCATTTCGGCCAGAGCAACCAGCAAGCCGCCATCGCTGATATCGTGAACGGCCGTGACGCGGCCTTGGGAAATCAATGCGCGCACGGCCTCGCCATTGCGGCGTTCGGCGGCCAGATCAACCGGCGGCGGCGCGCCATGTTCGCGGCCTTGCACTTCGCGCAGCCACAGCGATTGGCCCAGATGGGTGCCGTTGCCACCAATAAGCCAGATGGCATCGCCATCGTGCTTGAAGGCAATGGTCGCCATCTTTTCGTGGTCCGGCATCAGGCCTACACCGCCAATGGCCGGGGTGGGCAGGATGGCCGAGCCACCGCCAGTGGCCTTGCTTTCGTTATAGAGGCTGACATTGCCCGAGACGATCGGATAGTCGAGCGCGCGACAGGCATCGCCCATGCCGCCCAAGCAGCCAACAATCTGAGCCATAATCTCTGGCCGCTGCGGATTGGCGAAGTTCAGGCAATTGGTGATCGCCAGCGGGGTGGCGCCCACAGCGCTGATATTGCGATAGGTTTCTGCCACGGCCTGCTTGCCGCCTTCATAGGGATCGGCATAGCAATAGCGCGGCGCGCAATCGGTGCTCATCGCCAGGGCTTTTTGCGTGCCATGCACCCGCACTACGGCTGCGTCACCACCGGATTTTTGCAGAGTATCCGCGCCAACCTGGCTGTCATATTGTTCCCAGATCCAGCGGCGCGAGGCGAGGTCGGGGCAGCCCATCAGGGTTAGCAGATCCGCGCCCAGATCGGCGCTTTCTGTTACTGCGCCCAATTCGGGAACCTTAGCCCACGCTTTATATTCAGCCGGGCTGACATAGGGGCGTTCATATTCCGGGGCATCATCGGCCAGCGGCCCAAGCGGAATATCGCAAACCACTTCGCCGTTGAATTCCAGAACCATGTGGCCGGTGTCGGTCACTTCGCCAATAATAGCAAAGTCCAGTTCCCACTTGCGGAAAATAGCCTCTGCCATGGATTCCTTGCCGGGCTTGAGCACCATCAGCATGCGCTCTTGGCTCTCGCTCAGCATCATTTCATAGGGGGTCATGCCGGTTTCGCGGCAGGGAACCCTGTTCATATTAAGCCGGATGCCCGCACCGCCCTTGCTGGCCATTTCGACCGAGCTTGAGGTAAGACCGGCCGCGCCCATATCCTGAATGGCAACAATGGCATCGGTGGCCATCAGTTCAAGGCAGGCCTCGATCAGCAGCTTTTCGGTGAAGGGATCGCCCACCTGCACGGTTGGGCGTTTTTCGTCGGAATGCTCGTCAAAATCGGCAGAGGCCATGGTCGCACCATGGATGCCATCGCGGCCGGTTTTGGAGCCGACATAGACGATAGAATTGCCAAGACCCGTGGCGGCGCAATAGAAAATCTTGTCGGTATCCGCGACCCCCACGGTCATGGCATTGACCAGAATGTTGCCGTCATACGCCTTATGAAAATTGGTTTCGCCGCCCACGGTCGGCACGCCCACGCAATTGCCATAGCCGCCGATGCCAGCCACCACGCCTTGCACCAGATGCTTCATCTTGGGATGATCGGGGCGACCAAAACGCAGGGCGTTCATATTGGCGACAGGACGAGCGCCCATGGTGAACACGTCACGCAAGATGCCGCCAACTCCGGTCGCTGCACCCTGATAGGGTTCAATGTACGAAGGGTGGTTGTGGCTTTCCATCTTGAAGATGGCGGCCTGACCATCGCCAATATCGATTATCCCAGCATTTTCGCCGGGACCGCAAATGACCCAAGGGGCTTCTGTCGGCAGTTTCTTTAAGTGAAAGCGGCTTGATTTGTATGAGCAATGCTCTGACCACATCACCGAAAAGATGCCGAGTTCAACCAGATTGGGTTCACGCCCAATGGCTTTGAGTACGCGGGCATACTCTTCCTCAGACAGCCCGTGGGCGGCGACGATCTCTGGCGTGATTTCAGACATGGTCGGGCCTTTAGCGTTTGCCCGGGCGGATGGCCAGCCATGCACACACGCTTGACCACAATTCAGCGCGGGGGCATGGCAGACATATGGCTGATATGAGTTTTGAAGACGCCCTGCGCGCGCTGGAAGACGTGGTTCGCAAGCTGGAAAGCGGCGAAGTGCCCTTGGACGAATCGATCACGCTGTATGAGCGCGGTGAGGAACTGCGCAAACTGTGCCAAGCGCGGCTTGATGCGGCATCGGCGCGGATTGAAAAGATCGTTGCTGGCCCAGCGGGGCAGGTTACCGGCACCGCGCCGTTTGACGATCAAGGCGCCTAGCCTTGGCGCATAGGCCTGCACCGGCCAATAGCCAGCTTGGCGCCGCTTTGCAGCGCACGGCTGCGGATATCGATACGGCCTTTGATGATTTGCTGCCCGTCCCGCAAGATGCGCGGGCGCGATTGGTAGAGGCCATGCGTTACGCCACGATCGGCGGCGGCAAACGTCTGCGCCCCTTGCTGTTGCTTGCTACGGCGGAAATTTATGGGGTCGACCGGATCAATGCCATTCGCGCGGCGGTCGCGATAGAGGCTATCCATGCCTATTCGCTTATCCACGATGATTTGCCCTGTATGGATGATGATGCGATTCGTCATGGCAAGCCGACCCTTCACCTTGCTTTTGATGAGGCAACGGCGGTTCTGGCGGGTGATGCTTTGCAATCTTTCGCCTTTTCCGTTCTGTCTGATCCCCTTGTAATCGGTGATCCCTTTGTCCGTGCCGAGCTGGTGCAGTGCCTTGCTGGCGCTTCAGGCCATAGCGGAATGGCAGGCGGGCAAATGATGGACATTGTTGCTGAGAGTGCGGAATTTGATCTGCCCAGCATCACCCGGTTGCAGCAGCTTAAGACTGGGGCGCTTTTGGTGGCATCGGTCGAAATGGCCGCGATACTTGGCCGGGTGCAAGCCGAAGGCCGCGCCCATTTACGTGGCTATGCCCGTGATATTGGTTTGGCCTTTCAAATTGCCGACGATCTGCTGGACTATGAAGGCGATGAAGTGGCTGCGGGCAAGGCGCTGCGCAAAGATGCGAGGGCGGGCAAACAGACCTTTGTTTCGCTATTCGGCCCCGATCGCGCCCGGGCGCAGGCAGAAATTCTCGTGGAACAGGCCATTGCCCATCTGGCGCAACACGGGCAGGAAGCAGATCTGCTGCGTGCGATTGCGCGCTATATCATTGAAAGGGACCGTTGAGATGGCACATCGCATCGGCGTCTATCCTGGTACATTTGACCCCATCACACTGGGTCATACCGATATTATCCGCCGCGGTGCCAAGCTGGTAGATCAACTGGTTATTGGCGTAACCACCAATCTTTCCAAAAGTCCGATGTTCCAACCCGATGAGCGCATTGCCATGGTCCGCCGCGAAATTGCGAGCATGGGCGTGGATAATGTTACCGTGGTTGGCTTTAATGCCTTGCTGATGAAATTCGCGGAAAAGCAGGGGGCCACCATGATCTTGCGTGGTCTGCGCGCGGTATCTGATTTTGAATACGAATATCAGATGGCGGGCATGAACCAGCAGATTAACCCCAATATCGAAACTGTATTCCTGATGGCCGATGTCGGGCTGCAGCCGATTGCATCGAAGCTGGTTAAAGAAATTGCGATGTTTGGTGGCGACATCACACGCTTTGTCAGTCCGGCTGTGCGTGATGATGTCGAAGCCCGCGTGGCGCACCTTGGCAGGCTTGGGGATGATTAGGGTATGGCACTCGCCATTCATTGCCCCATTCATTGCCCCATTCATTGCTAAGTCAGCATTGCCTCGCTATCTCCCTCCCAGCCGCTGTTCCAGTCTTGAGAGTTGCCCGATGAATCGCCGTCACATGCTTATCGCCTTTGCGCTCGGACTGTCGCTTGCCGTTTCGCCTGCCATGGCGAAATCCAAGGCAAGGGATCTGGTGGTAACCCCGCCGCCGTCGTTCGATACCAAGGTTGATGCCGATATCAGCCACGATACCGACAATGTGCTGCTGCTTGATTTGTCTAATGGTGGTCGGGTGGCCATCCGCCTGATGCCCAAGTGGGCGCCTAACCATGTTGAACGGGTTAAAACGCTTGCCAAGCGCGGTTTTTACAACGGGATTATCTTTCACCGGGTAATCGAAGGATTCATGGCGCAAGCCGGTGATCCAACCGGAACCGGGCAAAGCGGATCGGATCTGCCTGATTTGAAGGCTGAATTTAACATGGTGCCGCATATGCGCGGCTCTGTTTCGATGGCCCGCACCAACGAACCCGATACGGCCAACAGCCAGTTTTTCATCGTGTTTTACCCGCGCTTTGCTTTGGATCGCCGCTATACCAATTTTGGCCGGGTGATTGCCGGTATGGACGTGGCTGATGCAATTGCGCGGGGCGAACCGCCGCAGAACCCGACCAAGATTTTGCAAGCCTCATTGGCCAGCGAGAATAAGCCGCAGGTTCTGCCTGCGCCGCCAGCCCCGCCTGCGCCGCCGCCCAGTCTGATCAGCGCCCCGACAGCCCCTGTGGCCAAGGTGTCGCCAAAGGCCTCAGCCGCCAAGCCCGCGCGCAAGCCCCTTTGATCGGAATTGCCTGATCGAAGGGTATCCGGCGGTCTGTCATGCGCGTTGATCTGTTCGATTTCATTCTACCGCCAGAGCGTATTGCTCTGCGCCCGGTGCGCCCGCGCGATACGGCACGTATGCTGGTGGCGGGACGCGCCGGAGCATTTGCTGATCATCGGGTAAGCGATCTTCCCAGCCTTTTGCGCCAGGGCGATGTTCTCGTGTTCAACGACACCCGCGTGATCCCCGCCCAATTGGAAGGCACGCGTGCTGGGCGTGGCGGGGAGGGGGCGCGGATCGGCGCAACCTTGCACAAACGGATTGATCTGCGCCGCTGGCAGGCCTTTATCCGCAATGGCAAGCGGCTGCGCGCGGGCGACCGGATCGAATTTCCCGCCGGGGTGACCGCTCTGGCGCAGGCGCGCCATGATGACGGCAGCTGGACTCTGGAATTCGAAGGCGGCGAGCCGGTCGAAGTCCTGCTGGAACGCGCGG
>JBEGLE010000241.1:0-8095 GCA_041183725.1 Pseudomonadota bacterium
GGGATCAAGTCCGGCGGGCAAGCGGCAGATGCGCAAACTGTGCGCGGGACGCAGCAAGGGCAGGGCGCGGGTAACGGCGCGCATGGCGGCGCGTTGCCCCGCGGCATCACCATCGAAACACAGGATTGGCGATTCGACCATGCGCCACAGCATTTCGATCTGACGTTCGGTCAAAGCCGTGCCCAAAGGCGCAACCCCATCGCCGATACCGGCGGCGGCCAGAGCGATTACGTCCATATAGCCTTCGACCACAACCAAGCGGCCAGACTGCCGCGAAACCGGGCCAGCGCGGTGCAGATTGTAAAGCGTTCGCCCTTTGTCGAATAAAGGGGTGTCGGGAGAGTTGAGGTACTTCGGCGCGTCAGTCTTGCCCGATTCCAGAATGCGCCCGCCAAAGGCGATCACTCGCCCACGGGCATCCTCGATCGGCAGCATCAAACGGCCACGAAAGCGGTCATAGGGATCCTTGTCCTCAACCGCGATTCGTAGGCCAGCTTCTTGCAGCAGGGCTTCAGGGAATTGGGAAAGCGCAGCTTTCAAGGCTTGCCGCCCTTCGGGGGCATAGCCAAATCCGAACCGCGTAACAGTATGGGCATCAAACCCGCGTGACGCGAGATAGGTGCGGGCCTTGGCGCCATCGGGGCCAGCCAGTTCGGCAACAAACCAATCTTGCGCCGCCTTCATGACATCATGCAGTGTGCTTTGTTTTTCGGCGACCATGGCGGCGCGCGGATCCGGCGCGGGCACTTCCATGCCGGCTTCCGACGCCAGTTCCTTGACCGCATCCATAAACGATAAGCCGCGCTGGTCGGTCATCCAGCGAATAATGTCGCCGTGGGCCCCGCAGCCAAAGCAATGGTAAAAGCCCTTGGCGTCATTCACCGTAAAGCTGGGGCTTTTTTCGTTGTGAAAGGGGCAGCAGGCTTTGAATTCATGGCCCGCTTTGGTCAGCCGCGTGGTTCGCCCGATTACGCCAGACAGCGTAACGCGGGCGCGCAGTTCATCCAACCATTGCGGGCTGAGCGACACCTTAGGCCAGAGCAGCTTTGACCAAGCCGCTGGCCTTACCCATATCCAATTGGCTGCCGTGGCGGGCCTTTAGCTCAGCGATAACCTTGCCCATATCCTTGATCGAACTGGCCCCCAGTTCGGCCTTAATTGCTTCAATCGCGGCATTTACATCATCATCGCCCATCTGCTGCGGCAGAAATTCTTCGATCACAACCAGCTCCGCAGCCTCGGCATCAGCCAATTCCTGACGGCCGCCTTGAACGTAAAGCGTAATCGATTCGCGGCGCTGCTTGGCCATTTTTTGCAGAACGTCGACCACCAGAACATCGTCATCAGGCTGGGCACTGGCCGTGCGCAGTTCAATGTCTTTATCCTTCAATTTTGCCAAGATGAGGCGGACAGCAGCCAGACGAGCCTTGTCCCCGGCCTTCATCGCGGTGACTTGCGCAGACTTAATCGAGTCGCGGAGCATAATTGGGTGTTTCCTGTAAAAATGTACCCGGTTGGGGAAAGGTGACAACCTAACTGGTATTTTCCGTCTTTCATAGGTTGACGCACCGCAACATGAAGCCTACCCGCCGGACCTTAGCACCTATAGCCGGAAACCCCTGACGGAGCGCCTTGATTATGGCCGACGCCGCCTCTTCGCACGTAACCAAACCACAGGGCGCAACGGGCGTTCTTGTTCTTGCTGATGGCACGGTGATTTGGGGGCAAGGTTTTGGCGCAATTGGCCAGTCGGTTGGCGAGGTTTGTTTCAACACGGCCATGACCGGTTATCAAGAAGTGATGACCGATCCCAGCTATGCCGCGCAGATCGTTACCTTCACCTTTCCGCACATCGGCAATGTAGGGGTGAATGACGAAGACAGCGAAAGTCTCGTTGATGGTGCTGTCGGCTGCATCGTGCGTGAAGACGTCACTGCGCCCTCAAATTTCCGTTCACGCGGCACCTTGGGTGATTGGCTTGAGGCAAAGGGCAAGATCGGTCTCTCCGGCATTGATACCCGCGCGCTGACCCGGCGCATCCGTCTGTCGGGTGCCCCTAATGCCGTGATCGCGCATGACCCATCCGGCAATTTTGATATTCCCGCCCTGATCAAGCGCGCGCAAGATTGGCCCGGTCTTGCGGGCATGGACTTGGCCTGCGTGGTCAGCCGCAGCCAGCAGCAGGAATGGGATGGCAGCACGTGGCTGTTAAATAAGGGATATGCCGCATCCCCGCAGGGCAAGCGGCCGCATGTGGTGGCGATGGACTTTGGCGCCAAAGACACCATCTTCCGCAATCTTGATAAGGCTGGGGCCCATGTCACAGTCGTGCCAGCCCAAACCGGGATAGATGCCATCCTTGCCTTGGCACCCGATGGCGTATTTCTGTCAAACGGCCCTGGTGATCCCGCCGCAACCGGTGCCTATGCCGTGCCGGTGATCCGCGCCTTGTTGGAACGCGACGTGCCGATTTTCGGCATCTGCCTTGGCCATCAAATGCTGGCTTTGGCGGCCGGCGCCAAGACGATTAAAATGCACCAAGGTCACCGCGGCGCTAACCATCCGGTTAAGCGCTTGGCTGATAATGTGGTTGAAATCACATCAATGAACCACGGCTTTGCGGTCGATAATACGGCTCTGCCAAGCAATGTCATCGAAACCCACGTATCCCTGTTTGACGGTTCCAACTGCGGTATTGCGGTGAAAGACAAGAAAGCCTTTGGCGTGCAATATCACCCCGAAGCCAGTCCCGGTCCGATGGACAGTTTCTATCTGTTCGAACGCTTTGTGGCGATGCTGGGATGAGGCGGCCGGTTCGTCTCCTCCTCGGCACCCAGCCATTAACGCCCAATCCCAAGAGTTGAGCACCCCATGCCCAAGCGCACAGACATCTCGAAGATCCTCGTAATCGGCGCTGGCCCGATCATTATCGGCCAGGCTTGCGAGTTCGACTATTCCGGCACCCAGGCGATTAAGGCGCTGAAGGAGGAAGGCTACGAGGTCGTCCTCGTCAATTCCAACCCCGCCACGATCATGACCGATCCCGATATGGCCGATGCGACCTATATCGAGCCGATCACACCTGAGATCGTTGCCCGGATTATCGAGAAAGAGCGCCCTGACGCGCTGCTGCCCACCATGGGCGGCCAGACCGCGCTCAATACGGCACTGTCCCTGTTTGATGATGGCACCCTGGAAAAGTTTGGCGTGACGATGATCGGCGCCAATGCCGATGCCATCGACAAGGCCGAAGATCGCCAGCGCTTTCGCGAAGCGATGGACAAGATCGGATTGGAATCGGCGCGCTCTGGCGTTGCGCATACGGTTGAAGAAGCCTTTGCCGTGCTGGAACGCACGGGCCTGCCTTCGATTATTCGCCCCAGCTTCACTCTGGGCGGCACCGGCGGCGGCGTGGCTTATAACAAGACTGAATTTGAACAGATCGTTCGCTCTGGCCTTGATGCATCGCCCACCACCGAAGTGCTGATCGAAGAGAGCCTGCTCGGTTGGAAGGAATACGAGATGGAGGTCGTGCGCGACAAGCACGATAACGCCATCATTATCTGCTCGATCGAAAACGTCGATCCGATGGGGGTTCACACCGGCGATTCGATCACGGTTGCCCCGGCGCTGACCCTGACTGACAAAGAATATCAGATCATGCGCAATGCCAGCATCGCGGTGCTGCGCGAGATTGGGGTGGAAACTGGCGGATCGAATGTGCAGTTCGCGGTTAATCCCAAGGATGGCCGGCTGATCGTTATTGAGATGAACCCGCGCGTGTCGCGGTCATCAGCGCTGGCTTCCAAGGCAACCGGCTTCCCGATTGCCCGCGTCGCGGCCAAGCTGGCGGTTGGCTATACGCTGGATGAGATCATGAACGAGATCACCGGGGCCACCCCGGCGAGCTTTGAGCCGACGATTGATTACGTCGTCACCAAGATCCCGCGCTTTGCCATTGAAAAGTTCAAGGGGGCAGAGCCGTTGCTATCAACCGCGATGAAATCGGTTGGTGAAGTTATGGCGATTGGGCGTAATTTTAAGGAATCGCTGCAAAAAGCCCTGCGTGGTTTGGAAACCGGGCTGGATGGCTTCAACCGCGTGGTGCAGCTTGAAGGGGCTAGCCGTGATGTGATCACCGCCGCGCTTTCGCGCCAAACCCCTGATCGTCTTTTGGTGGTTGGCCAAGCCCTGCGCGAGGGCTTTACGGTAGAAGAGATTCAGGCGATCACCCATTATGATCCTTGGTTCCTGCGTCATATCGCCGAAATCATCGCCGAAGAAGCGCTGATCATGCGTGATGGCCTGCCGGGCGATGCCACGGGCCTGCGCCGATTGAAGTCGATGGGCTTTTCCGATGAACGCTTGGCCACTTTGGCGGTGCGCTCGGTCCATTTGGCAGGTGGTTTGGGCGAAACCATGGCGCCGCGATCAGGGCTGCTGCACGATGCGGTAAAGGGGATGGCGGGCGCCACCACGGCGGACGAAGTTCTGGCTCTGCGCCACCGGCTGGGTGTTTACCCGGTGTTCAAGCGTATCGATTCCTGCGCCGCAGAATTTGAGGCGGTAACGCCTTATATGTACTCGACTTATGAAGCTCCCAGCTTTGGTGCGCCAGAGTGCGAGGCCAATCCCTCTGACCGCAAGAAAGTGGTCATCTTGGGTGGCGGTCCGAACCGGATCGGGCAGGGGATCGAGTTCGACTATTGCTGTGTTCATGCCTGTTTTGCTCTGGCCGACGCCGGTTACGAAACGATCATGATCAACTGCAATCCTGAGACGGTTTCGACCGACTATGACACGTCGGACCGTTTGTACTTTGAGCCGCTGACAGCCGAGGACGTGCTTGAAATCCTGCGGGTGGAAAAACAGAATGGCACCCTGCTTGGGGTAATCGTACAATTTGGTGGGCAGACACCGCTGAAGCTGGCCCAGCCCCTTGAAGATGCCGGTATTCCCATCCTTGGCACATCACCCGATGCGATTGATTTGGCGGAAGACCGTGAACGCTTTGCTAAGCTGGTCAACGATCTGGGCCTTAAGCAACCCGCCAATGGTATTGCCCGCAGCCGTGATGAAGCCGTGGCCGTTGCCGAACACATCGGTTTTCCAGTCCTGATCCGTCCCAGCTATGTGCTGGGTGGCCGCGCCATGGAAATCGTCGATTCGGTGGCCCAGTTGGATGACTACATTGCCACCGCGGTGCAGGTGTCTGGCGATAGCCCCGTGCTTATCGATCAGTATCTGCGCGATGCCATCGAATGCGATGTTGATGCGCTGTGCGATGGCGATCAGGTGGTTGTGGCTGGTGTGATGCAGCACATCGAAGAGGCGGGTATTCACTCTGGTGACAGCGCCTGCACCTTGCCGCCATACAATCTGCCCCCAGCGATCATCGCCGAGATGGAACGGCAGGCAGAGGCCTTGGCTATGGCCTTGGGTGTGTGCGGCCTGATGAACATTCAGTTCGCGGTTAAGGATGGCGAAGTTTTCCTGATCGAGGTGAACCCACGTGCCTCGCGTACTGTGCCCTTTGTCGCGAAAGCCATTGGTCAGCCGGTCGCCAAGATCGCTGCCAGGGTCATGGCGGGTGAAAAGCTATCCACGTTCCCGCCGTTCAAGCGCGAATTTGATTATATGGCTGTAAAGGAAGCCGTGTTCCCCTTTGCCCGCTTCCCCGGGGTTGATCCGGTGCTTAGCCCGGAAATGAAATCGACCGGCGAAGTTATGGGCATAGACACCACGTTCCCCATCGCTTTTGCCAAGTCGCAATTGGGTGCTGGCACACTGCTGCCCAACAGCGGCGTGGTGTTTGTTTCGGTGAAAGACAGCGATAAGCCAATGATTCTGGCGGCGGTGCGCAATCTGACCGCACTGGGCTTTACCATCATCGCCACTGGCGGCACCCAGCGCTTTCTGGCAGAAGCCGGGGTGGCAGTAGAAGCGGTGAACAAGGTGGCAGAAGGCCGTCCGCATATTGTTGATCGGATTATCGATGGCGATGTCGCGCTGATCTTTAACACCACCGAAGGCTGGCAGAGCCTGAAGGACTCGACTTCAATCCGCCAAGCGGCGCTGAAAGCCAAGGTGCCTTACTTCACCACGGCGGCGTCTTCGTTGGCCACGTCACAGGCAATTGCGGCCTTGCGCGGGGCCAAACTTGAAGTTCGCTCGTTGCAGGACTATTATAACTAATATTCGCGTTCCATCCCTTACCGCGGCTGACTGGTCCCTTTCTTGCTGGAACGGGGTGGGTTTCTAGTCCCGAAGGGCAGGGCGGATAACAGGGTGAAAGGGATTACAATGGCGAGTGTCGAAAAGTTGCCAATGCTGGCTGAGGGCTATGAAAAGCTTACGGCAGAGCTGAAGGCACTGCGCCAAGAGCGTCCGCTGATTGTTGAAGCGATTGAGGAAGCGCGCGCGCACGGGGATCTCTCGGAAAACGCGGAATACCACGCGGCTAAGGAGCGGCAGGGCCAGGTCGAAGCCTCTATCGCTGATCTGGAAGACAAGGTCAGCCGGTCACAGATCATCGATCCGACAACGCTTTCCGGCGACAAGATCATCTTTGGGGCCACCGTCAGCTTGCTCGATGATGATGATAAGCCGGTGCGCTATCAGATTGTTGGCCCCTATGAAGCGGACGCCAAAATTGGCCGCATCAGCTATAATTCACCGCTTGGTAAAGCGCTGATTGGCCGCCGGGTGGATGATGAAATCGAAGTCACCGTACCATCGGGTGATCGTTTCTATGTGGTCGCAAAGATCGAATTCATCTGATTGCTTATTAAAAGAGCCGCAGGATAATCCGGCGGCTCTTTGCTTTCAGATTATCCCTGCGGCAGTTTGGGCTCTAGCAGCCGGTGCAGGTGGACAATCACATATTTCATCGCAGCATCATCGACTGTGCGCTGCGCACAGCCGCGCCAAGCCTCTTCTGCTTCGGCATAGGTATTATAAACCCCCACAAGGTCTAATTTGCTGGGGTCTTCAAATTCAAGCGTTTGCGGGTCGGTGACATGGCCGCCCATAACAAGGTGAAGTTTCTGCATTGGCGCTTTCATCCTGGGGAGAGGTGGACGACCCTATCGCTGAATGCCTGTTTCGCCAAGCTTAGCGACGCAAATCAGACACAAGCTTTATCACTTTGCCAATCGTATTCATGGCACTTGCGCGGCTTTTGCGCACCGATTGCTCAGCCGAATTGGCTAAGGTGTGGCCATAGGCGCTGGCGCTGTTTTTCAGGCCACCAAATTTTTCTCGCCCCTCTTCGGCAGCTTGTGCCACTTGGGTGCTGTAATGCCGTCCAGCCTCAATTGCGATGGCGCTAGCCGCTATGGCCCCGCGCGCCAGCTTGCGTCCCAAGCCACGCGGCAGCACGGCGCCGGCCAGAATGCCCAAGCCAAGTCCGCCAACAATCAGGGCAAGGGGATAGTCCTTACCCAAATCCACATAGGTTTCGGGCGGCTCACCTTCAGGGATGCCAGATTGGGTGAGGCTGCTGCGGATCGGAAGATCTGGGCTGTCGCTCATGCTTCATTCTCCTTACCATCGCTTTTGGCATCAGGTCGTGACCAGCGCCGAGCTAGGCTTTGCCAAGCCACGGGCAACCATTTCTGTGCTTGGTTGGCCAGCGGTTTACGCAGCACCCACAGGGTCAATGCGGCAGCCGTAGCCGCAATAACGCTTTTGTTTTCCTCGGCAATTTCCACCGCCTCATGGGCCGCAGACTCGGCCTTGCCGCGGGCATGATCAATCAGACGTTCGCCAATCCCTTTTGCCGCTAGGCCTGATTGTAATTGGCTAAAACGCGCAGTGACGGCTGATAGTGCGGCATCACGAGCGGCACGGTTTGCTTCAAGAGCGGGTAAGCCATCGTTCATCGTGCGCTATCCTCGCCAAACAACCGCTTGGTCATGCGCCGCCAAAATCGACGGGCGACCTGAATCAGGATTAGCGTGATAAGAACAAGCCCGCCCACGACAATCGCTGTCGCCCACCATGGGCCCAGCACATCCGATAGGCCAATTAGTAAGCCGGCCACCAAAGCCACCACGGCAAACACGGCGATGACAAAAGCGGACAGCCACAGGAC
>JBEGLE010000242.1:0-3611 GCA_041183725.1 Pseudomonadota bacterium
CCATCGGCATCGGTCAGCATCAACACGGCAACAAAGCCAGCAATGGTCATCGCGACATAGATTGCCAGATAGGTTAGCATTGCGGCGGCACCGGCCGGCGTTGCCGCCGCAAGACCGATCAGGATAAAGCCGACATTGTTGATCGACGAATAGGCGAGCAGGCGCTTGATATTGCCCTGCCCAATCGCCCCCAGCGCACCGACCACAATCGAGGCCAGCGAAACAAAGACAATAATCTGCTGCCAAGCATGAACTTGGCCGCCAAAGGCATCCAGAACCACCCGCATGGTCAGCGCCATAGCCGCAACCTTGGGCGCAGAGGCAAAGAACAGCGTCACCGGCGTAGGTGCGCCTTCGTAAACGTCAGGCGTCCACATATGGAACGGCACCGCGCTGATCTTGAAAGCAAGTCCAGCCAGAACCAGAGTGATCGCGATCACCATGCCCGTGGCCATGCTACCGCCAGACAGCGCCGCGTGGATGCCATCGAAACTGGTGGTCCCGGCAAAGCCATAGGTCAGGCTCATGCCAAACAGCAGGATGCCACTGGCGAGTGCGCCAAGGACAAAATACTTTAAACCGGCTTCGGCTGAGCGATCCTCGTTCGGCAGGAAGGCTGCCAAAACGTAAGCCGCAAGCGAGTTCATTTCGAGCCCGATGTATAGCGAAAGCAAATCGGTTGCAGAAACCATGATCCCCATGCCCAGCGCGGCAAACAGGATAAGCACCGGATATTCTGCACGCATGGCCTTGGCCCGCTCAAAGAAAGCGGGGGCCACTAGCAAGGCCGCAATTGCCGAGACATAGATCAGCAGTTTGGCATAGGCAGCAAAGGCATCAACCCGGATTTGGCCAGAGAAAACCAGCGTTTCCGCGCCCTTGGCTCCGCCAGTAAGAACTGGCAGGCTCAGCAAGCCAACAACAGCCAGCACCAATACGGCCAGCCACGTCACCAAACGGCTAGACTTGTCCCCGCCCCAAGCGGAAACCAGCAACAACGCCAGGCCAGAAAGGCTCAGCAGTTCTTCAGGCGCAACAAGGCGCAGCACCAGACCCCAGTCCATCAGTGCGCCCCCTCATGTTCAGCATGCATTTGCGTTGCAGTTCCTGCCTTGGCCGCCAAAAACTGCGCATCGCCAGCGGGCTTGGCCCGGGCAACGCGCGCTTCCAGAACGGCAATGTCTGCCCGCATCGGGGCAAGGAAGGTTTCGGGATATATACCCATCCACAGCACAGGCAGGGCCAGTGCGGCGACCATGGCCAGCTCGCGCCAGTCCAGATCCTTCATCGCAGCGGCATCGGCGTTTTTCTGCTCGCCAAAGGCCACCCGGCGATAAAGGTAGAGCATATAACCCGCGCCAAGGATCACGCCCGTGCCACTGATAAAGGCCACCCAGCTCGACACCTGATAGACACCCAAGAGCGAGAGCAATTCGCCAACAAAGCCCGATGTACCCGGCAGTCCAACCGAAGCCATCGTGAACAGCATAAAGAAGATCGCATAACGCGGCATATTGATCGAAAGGCCGCCGTAACGGGCAATCTCGCGGGTATGCAGGCGATCGTAAATGATGCCCACGCAAAGGAACAGCGCGCCCGCGACCAAGCCATGGCTAAGCATGACAATCATCGAGCCTTCCAACCCCTGCTTGTTGAAAGCGAACAGCCCCACCGTGACAATCGCCATGTGGGCGACCGAAGAATAGGCGATCAGCTTTTTCATGTCGGTCTGCACCAAGGCGATCAGCGAGGTGTAAACCACCGCGACCATCGACATGGCAAAGATTAACCAAGCAAATTCCGCGCTCGCTTCGGGGAACATCGGCAGCGAGAAGCGGATAAAGCCATAGCCACCCATCTTGAGCAAAACGCCGGCCAGAATAACCGAACCCGCCGTGGGGGCCTGAACGTGGGCATCGGGCAACCACGTGTGCACCGGCCACATCGGCATCTTCACCGCAAAGCTGGCGAAGAAGGAGAGCCACAGCCACTTTTGTGCCGCAACCGGGAAATCATAGACCATCAGAGACGGAATGTCGGTCGTCCCAGCTTGGTTCGCCATCCACATCATCGCGATCAGCATCAGGACTGAACCGAGCAAGGTGTAGAGGAAGAACTTGTAAGATGCGTAAATACGGTCTGCCCCGCCCCAGATTCCGATAATCAGATACATCGGTATGAGGCCGGCTTCGAAGAAGATGTAGAACAGGAACAGATCCTGCGCCGCAAAAACGCCGATCATCAGCACTTCCATCATCAGGAAGGCCGCCATGTATTCGCCAACCCGCTTGGTAATTGAAAGCCAGCTCGCGCCAATGCAGATCGGCATGAGGAACACCGTTAGCGCGATTAACAGCAGTGCGATGCCATCAATGCCCATTTTCCAGCCGAAACCGGCGAACAGCGGTACATTTTCTTGGAACTGCCACTGCGGCCCGCCCACTTGGTACTGGCTCCAGAGCCAAGCCCCCAGGGCAAGGTCGATCAGCGTAGCGACCAGCGCAATCTGCCGCGCGGTGCGGGCCGGGCTGACCAGACAGCCGACTGCACCGGCCAGCGGCACCAGCAGCATCAACGAGAGGATGGGAAAACCGTTCATTGCCTTAGCCCACCATCACCCAGCTGATTGCTCCGACAAGACCGAGGAGCATGATCAGCGCATAGCTGTAGAGATAACCCGATTGCACCTTCTGCGCGGCACGCGTTCCTTGCGAAACCAGCCAAGCAGCGCCATTCGGGCCGAAGCGATCAATGATACCGATGTCGCCCTGCTTCCAGAACACACGGCCAAGCCAAAAGGCCGGACGCACAAACAGGAAGGCATAAAGCTCGTCGAAATACCACTTGTTGTATACGAACTGGTGCAGAACCCCGAACTGCTCAACAAAGGCGGCAGGGAACTTGGGGTTGCGAATATAGGCATACCAAGCGGTGACAAAACCGGTCAGCATCACCGCAAATGGTGCCCACTTCACCCAGATCGGCACACCGTGCATGGCGTGGATCAGGTGTTCAGAGAAGGCAACCGCGCCCTTCCAGAACGCGCCTTCGCCTTCGCTGATGAAGGCCCCATGGAAAAGGTAACCGGCAAAGATCGCCCCCAGCGTAAGCACGCAGAGCGGCACCAGCATCGGCAGCGGGCTTTCATGCGGGTGATAGCCCGCCGTGCCATCATCGTGATCGCCATGGCCATGGGCGTGGTCATCATGGCCGTGGCTATCATGCACCGCGTGCTGAATATGCTCAGACTGCGCCCAGCGCGGCTTGCCGAAGAAAGTCAGGAACACCAAACGCCACGAATAGAAGCTGGTGAGCAGCGCGGCCGTGATACCGCACCAGAAGCCAAAGCTGCCTGCGGCGCTGGCGCTGGCATAGGCGGCTTCAAGGATCGAATCCTTTGAATAGAACCCAGCAAAACCGAACACATCGACAATACCAACCCCGGTGATCGCCAGCGTGCCAGCCATCATCGCCCAGAAGGTGATCGGGATCTGTTTCCGCAAACCACCATAATACCGCATGTCCTGCTCGTGATGCATGGCATGGATCACCGAGCCAGCGCAGAGGAACAGCAGTGCCTTGAAAAAGGCGTGCGTGAACAGGTGGAACAT
>JBEGLE010000243.1:0-2563 GCA_041183725.1 Pseudomonadota bacterium
GAAGGTTTCCAAGGTCCATTTCAGATGGCCAAGATGAATCCCCTTGTCGATCACCAGGCCTTCGACCTGATGGAACATCGGCGTGTGGGTGGCATCGCTGTCAGAACGATAGACGCGGCCCGGCGCGATAATCCGCAGCGGCGCGCCCTGTGCCAGCATGGTGCGGATCTGCACCGGGCTGGTGTGGGTGCGCAGCAGCATTTCCCGCCCTTCTGAATCCCGATCGGGGAAATAGAACGTATCGTGCATGGCGCGGGCGGGATGGCTTTCTGGCATATTGAGCGCGGTGAAATTGTGCCAATCGTCCTCAATCTCGGGGCCGGTGGCGACAGCAAAGCCCATATCAGCGAAGATTTCGGCCAATTCGTCCATCACCTGGCTTACCGGGTGGACAGAGCCTTGATGGCGCTGCGGGGCGGGCAGCGACAGGTCCAAGCTTTCGCTTGCCAGTCGGGCTTCCAAAGCCGCCGCTTCAAGCGCCGCCTTGGCATCGCCAAGCGCCGTGGTCACGCTTTCGCGCAAGGTATGGATTTGCGGCCCTTCGGCTTGGCGCTGTTCGGGGCTCATGGCGCCCAAGGTCTTGAGCAGGGCCGAAATCGTCCCCTGCTTGCCGAGAAACTCGACCCGCAGCCGCTCGATCGTGTCGAGATCACCTGCCGCCGCGATGCGGGCAAGCGCTTCAGTGCCAGTAGCTGCGTAATCCACGTGTTCAGATCCTGTCGGATGATAGTCAGGCTGGGCCTTTAGAACGTGGCGCCCCGCGCCGCAACCGGCAGGCGCTATGGTTAGCCTTTCAAACCACACCTGATCATTCTGAGCGCGTTGGCGGTATTCGCACATCCAGATACAAGTAAGGCGCAGACAGCCATGCTGCCTGCGCCTTACTTACGTTTCGCTTATCCGGTCTCTTAGACCAGAGCAGCCTTGGCCTGTGCGATGATCGCGGTGAAGATACCGCCTTCGTTCATCGCCAGATCGGCCATAGCCTTACGATCCAGTTCGATCCCGGCCAGCTTGGTGCCGTGAATGAACTGCGAATAAGTCAGGCCTTCGGCGCGAACCGCAGCGTTGATACGCTGGATCCACAGAGCGCGGAAAGTGCGCTTCTTAACCTTGCGGTCACGATAGGCATATTGGCCAGCTTTTTCGACGGCCTGACGGGCAACGCGAATCGTGTTCTTACGACGACCACGATAGCCCTTGGCCTGTTCGAGAATCCGCTTGTGCTTGGCACGGGTGGTAACACCCCGTTTGATACGGCTCATTGTTCAGCGCTCCTCAGTTCAGCCCGTAGGGCGCCCACTTTTTGATCACCCGTGCATCAGCATCGGAAATCACGTCAGTGCCCCGATTCTGGCGGATATACTTGCCATTATGGCTGATCAGGCGGTGGCGCTTGCCGGCTACGCCGTGCTTAACCTTGCCTGTGGCGGTGAGCCTGAAGCGCTTCTTCACGCCGCTCTTGGTCTTGAGCTTGGGCATTTTCGTCTCCTCGGTTGTGAGACACGTCCGACCAGCCCTGGCAGCCCTAGTTAGCCAGGCCGGCCATCGAATCCGTGTCAATGAAGGGCGGGCCACTAGGCTAGCAGCGGCCCAAATGCAAGGTGTTTGGCGCAGGTTTGTCCCTAATGGCCTTTCGCCGCTGGCGAAGAGACGCTGCCGGTCCGCTCCAGCTTGCCCCAGCCGACATGGCGGCCACGCAAAGCGGCGCTGATCGAACGCAAGACAATGCCATACATTAACTGGCGATAGTAAAACCGCTGGATCACCATCAGCAGGGCCGGAAAGCGTTGGCGCGTGGGTTCCAGCCGATAGGCAATCCAGCCCGCCAGCAGATCAATCCCGACAAATACGGCCCAATAGACCAGCATGCGCAAGACATCGCTCTGGGTCTGGGCCCAGCCATGCTGCTGCACCCGCACCGCGGTCATGATGATGGACAGCAGCAATGCCAGATCGATCACCGGGGAAACCGCGGCAAAGATGATCTGGAACAGCCACGCCTGCGGCATGCCGAACCACGCCAGCCCCAGCGGCTTACCAGTTTTTAACACGGCGCGATGCTTCCACAGGCATTGCAGGGTGCCAAACGACCAGCGAAAGCGTTGCTTGCCCAAGGCTTTGAAGGTCTCTGGCGCTTCGGTAAGCGCGATGGCTTCGACATCATAGGCCACCCGCCAGCCATGCCGTTGGATCGCGATGGTCAGATCCTGATCTTCGGCCAGCGTGTCTTCAGGATAGCCGCCCACCGCATCCAGCGCCGCGCGGCGCCACGCGCCAACTGCGCCGGGAACCACAGTGATCGCCCGCAGGGTATCGAGCGCACGGCGTTCAACATTCTGGGCAGTGACATATTCAATCGCCTGCCAGCGGGTAACAAGGTTCACCGTATTGCCCACCCGGGCATTGCCGGCCACCGCGCCGATCAGCGGATCGGCAAACCAGCGCACCAGCTTGGCGATGGTATCGGGCAGGAATTGGGTATCGGCATCCAACGCGATGATAATGGTCCCAGAGGCGTGCTGCAGTGCACGGTTCAGCGCACTGGCCTTGCCGCCATTGG
>JBEGLE010000244.1:0-3836 GCA_041183725.1 Pseudomonadota bacterium
GTCTGTAACTGCCGTGGGCATCAAAGATGGTGGCGATTCTCAGCCGATTTTCATGATTCCGAATAACCGTTTTGCCGAAGCCGGGGGGTTATGGGCGGTGGAAGATGGTGGGATTCAGGAGCAGATCACGCAGCCTGTTATGGAAGTCATATTGGTCAAACCGGCACTCGTTCACACGCCCCGTTCATGGACATTCAAGCCAGACGGCTTGCCTGAGTTCGATGCAGTAATGCGCGACGGGAAAGTCCTTCAAGCAATCCAAGACAAGAAGTTTCCCGAACAACTGAGAGAGGGTATTCGGATGACGATCAGACTTGAGGTTCGCGAAGTGCTGGTAGATGGCCAATGGAAGGCTGTGCGTAGGGGTAGATCAGTTATGCGGGTGATCTCGCCAAAACTGGACTAGTCAGCCTTTCCAGCCACCCAAAGGGCTATCACCAACCCCACCAACGCAACGCAAGCAATAATGAAGGTTGCCCCGGGGGACAGTCGCCAGAATCCGAAAAGTGCGACCAATGTGGTCACGACAATCGCAAGCCCAGACAACCAGGTCCGTTTCGAATCTTTTGGCACGGTCTTGTTCATAGCAACAATGAACCAGTAAGTGTGATATATTCTGTTAGCAGCCATGTAGCACAAAATACCAGAGATTACAAATCCGAGTCATATCAAGCACTTGAATCAATTGGAAATTTATGAACGACCAAACATCGCTTTGCCAAGCGCGTGACCAAGGTAAACTCGACCAGTTCGCCAAGGATCACGAAACTGGCACCCCCGGCGACGAATCCGCGTTCAACGCGTCTTTGGGCGGGCGCAGGTTGCGCCCGCCTAGGCCATAGTCGTGCTCACGCCCTCAATCATGCTCCCTGCCGCCAGCCCCAATATACAGCTCGCGTCCGCCATCGTCATAGACCTTGCTCATTGCGGCCATGCCCTTTTCCGCTTCATCGGCGGCGACGAAGCTGTCGGAGGGTTGGTTTTGTAGCCGGGCAAATTCGCGCACTTCTTGGCTGATCTTCATCGAGCAGAACTTGGGCCCGCACATCGAACAGAAGTGGGCGCTTTTTGCGCCTTCGGCGGGCAGGGTCTGGTCGTGGTATTGCTCAGCCGTATCGGGATCGAGCGATAGGTTAAACTGATCGCGCCAGCGGAATTCAAAGCGGGCCTTGCTGAGGGCATCGTCGCGCACTTGGGCGGCGGGGTGGCCTTTGGCAAGGTCAGCGGCGTGGGCGGCCAATTTGTAGGTGACCACGCCCACCTTCACATCATCGCGATCGGGCAGGCCAAGGTGTTCTTTTGGCGTGACATAGCACAGCATGGCCGTGCCATACCAACCGATCTGCGCCGCGCCGATGCCGCTGGTGATGTGATCATAGCCCGGGGCAATATCGGTCACCAAGGGCCCCAGCGTGTAAAACGGCGCTTCGCCGCAGGCCTCAAGCTGCTTGGTCATGTTTTCCTTGATCTTGTGCATCGGCACGTGGCCGGGGCCTTCGATCATCACCTGCACGTCTTCGGCCCACGCGCGCTTGGTCAGCTCGCCCAGGGTATACAGCTCGGCAAATTGGGCTTCGTCATTGGCATCATAGATCGATCCGGGGCGCAGGCCATCGCCCAGGCTATAGGCCACGTCATAGGCCTTCATGATCTCGGTAATTTCGTCAAAGCGTTCGTAGAGGAAGCTTTCTTTGTGGTGGGCAAGGCACCACTTGGCCATGATCGAGCCACCGCGGCTGACGATGCCGGTCATGCGCTTGGCCGCCAGCGGGATATAGGGCAGGCGCACCCCGGCGTGGATGGTGAAATAGTCCACCCCCTGTTCAGCCTGTTCGATCAGGGTATCGCGGAACACCTCCCAGGTCAGGTCTTCGGCAATGCCGCCAACCTTTTCCAGCGCCTGATAGATTGGCACGGTGCCGATGGGCACGGGGCTGTTGCGCAGGATCCATTCGCGGGTGTCATGAATGTTACGGCCGGTGGATAGGTCCATCACCGTGTCCGCGCCCCAGCGGATCGACCAGACCATCTTGTCCACCTCGGTGGCGACATCCGATGCCACGGCCGAATTGCCGATATTGGCGTTGATCTTGACCAAGAAGTTGCGGCCAATGGCCATGGGTTCAGATTCGGGGTGGTTGATATTGCTGGGGATGATCGCGCGGCCGCGCGCCACTTCGTCACGAACGAATTCCGGGGTAACGAAATCGGGAATTTCCGCGCCCCAGCTTTCACCATCGCGCTGATAGTCTTTGAGCATCGCCCGGCCGAGATTTTCGCGGGTGGCGACATATTCCATTTCCGGGGTGATGATGCCGCGGCGGGCATAATACATCTGCGAGACATTGGCCCCGGCCTTGGCGCGCAGCACGGTTTTGCGCACCCGTGGGAAAGCAGGCACGCCGCCCGAACGGTCTGGCCCCAATTGGCCATTGTCTTCGGGCTTTACTTCGCGCTGAAACACCTCTTCGACATCGCCGCGCCCGCGAATCCAGGGGGCGCGCAGTTCGGGCAGGCCGGCGGCAATATCGATGGTCACCGCTGGATCGGTATAGGGGCCAGAGGTATCGTACACCCGCACCGGCGGTTCACCCGATGACGGCTCAAGGCTGATCTCGCGCATCGCTACTTGCAGCGGGCCAACGTGGATCTTGCGCGATCCCCGGATCGGCCCGGTGGTGACCCCAATTTCGAGCTTGCTGTTGATATCGGCCATGGTCTGCGCTTCTCCAGTGGCGAAGGCGGGCGCGCATGGCTGCGGCAACCCTTCCCTCCGCCCGTACTAACGGGTTCAGGTTCAACGGGTCGGGCGGCGTTACCCGCCCCTCTCAGTCACACGACTCCCCGGGGATGGGCTGGGTCTAGTCGCAAGCCCGCGGCGGGGCAAGGTTACTTAAGCAGGATATACAGCGCTACCACGATTACCAGCACGGCAAAGGTGCTGCGCGCCGCGCGGGTGTGGGCTTCCAGCGTGCGAGCCAGCGGCATGGCGATCAGGGTTCCCGCGCCGCCGCCCAGAACCAAGGCGCCAAACAGCGGCCAGATCACTTGTCCCGCCGCGGCATAAGACAGGCTGGTCGCCGTGCCGAACAGGGTGACAGAGACCAGCGAACTGGCCCCGGCATTGGCCAAGGTCATTCCGGTGGCCGCCATCAGTCCCGGTGCGATCAAAAAGCCACCGCCAATGCCAAAGAACCCAGCAGCCAGCCCGGTGATCAGGCCCACCGGGGCCAGTTTTAGCACCATTGGCGGGGTAAGATGTACCGCGGGATTGCCGGCATCGCGCTTGGGCAGCAGCATGGATAGGGCAATGGCGATCATAGCAAAGGCAAACCACGTCAGCAGCGCTTGCCCGTTCACCTGCCGCGCCACCTGTGCCCCCGCCAGCGCGCCGGTCAGGCCTGACAGGGCAAAGACACTGGCGCAGGGCCACTTCACCCGTCCGGCGCGGGCTTGGGCCTCAAGGCCGGTGGCGGCGTTCACCGCCACGGCAGCGGCCGATGTGCCGATGGCAGCATGGGTATCGGTCAGCCCGACAACATAGATCAGCCACGGGGTGGCCAGCACCGATCCGCCGCCGCCGAACAGGGTCAGCAGTAAGCCGATTAGCGCGCCGCCCAGGGCGGCTAGGAGCAGGATGTCCCAGCCCACGCTCTTATGCCGCGCGCCGGTTCCAGGGGGCCAGCATCAGCAGCCGCGCCATGCCGCAGGTGCCAGACAGGCCCGCAAAGGTCAGACCGGCGCCAACAAAGCCCGACAGGCCAAACCAAGCCGGTGATACCATAAAGCCCAGCACCACGCCGGTCAGGATCAGCAGGCCGGCGGTAATCTGGACC
>JBEGLE010000245.1:0-26478 GCA_041183725.1 Pseudomonadota bacterium
ACCGTGTTGCGGCGACTGAAGCCATCCAGTTTGAACTCAGCCGAAGGGGCGCCGGGCACCCCATGGACTGCGGCAAAGTGCGCGTGATCTTGCCCGTTTTCGGTGATTTCCTGAATATGAATATTAACCACCCATTCGTGCGTTTCCGAAAGCACCCATTCGCTGCCGGTCTGACAGGGGGGCAACTTGGCCACATCCCACAGCGGTTCCAGATCGCGGGGGTGATACCAGACATAAACAACGTTATCCGATTCCTGCACCCGCCACTTTTTAACGCAACCCTTTTTCAGCTTGGGTGGAATAACCTTGGCATAAGGAATATTGGTTACTTGCCCTTCACCATTAAAGGTCCAGTGATGAAACGGACAGCGCAGGTCATTGCCTTCAACATTGCTGTTCACACCCAGATGCGCGCCAAGGTGGGGGCAAAATGGATCAACGGCGCGCAAGTGAAAGTCTTCACCACGCCACATAACAAATTCGGTGTCAAAGTAACGCAAAGTCTTGATATCGCCGGGTTGGAAGTCGTTGGACATGCCGACACCAAACCAGCCAAACGGCAGCCGCTGCCCAGCATAACCGCGATCGAGGCGGGTGGTAGTTTCCACGCTTTTGATAGTCATGTCGCTTACTCCACATTCCTTGTCCGGCCTGCACGGATATCCCGGAGTAAATGCAATTCGTAAGGAGCATTTTTGAACCAGCATTGACCAAGGTCAAATGTTGTAAGGCCAATAAAAAAGGCAGGGGCGCACAGCACACCCTGCCTTTTTGACCAAGATCAGAAGTTAAATTCGAAACAGCTTAGGCGGCTTCAGTCTCATCATCATAATCATAATAGCGCTTATACTGCTCGCGATAGGCCATCATCGGCCCATCACCCTCGACCAGCAAAGGCTTTGGCATGTAAATCTTGGAATTCCAGATTGGCATATCCTCGTTCACTTGCTTAACCAGATCGCGCATCCGTGCGTGGGTCACGCGCAGACGGCCCTCGCTAAGACCCGGCACATGATACAACTGCCAGCGCAGATGGGTGTGTTCAGAATCAATCGGGGTAACCTGCTGCACCTGAACAACATGGGTTACATCGATATATTCGCCAATCGACTGGCCCGGCCCGGTTGCCTTCACATCGATTATCCCGGTCATCGGCCCACGTGGCGTATCCATTTCGGCAACCACACGGTTATGGCGAACCCAGCCATCAACCTTAAACTCGCCTGCCGGCGCCTTTGGCACGCCATGCACCGCACCAAAGTGCGCGTGATCTTGCCCGTTTTCGGTGATCTCTTGGCAGTGAATGTTGATCACCCAATCGTGGGTTTCCGCCAAAATCCAATCCCCGCCATCCGGGCAAACGGGCATATGTGCCACATCCCATTTCGGGGCAGCCTTATTGGGATGGTACCAGACATAGATAACGCCATCGACCTCATCGGTATGCCAGGTTGGCAAGCAATTGCGCTTCAGTTTGGGCGGAACCATCTTGGTATAAGGTATGCTGACCACACCGCCATCGCCATTAAAGCTCCAGTGGTGATAGGCGCAGCGCAAATCGTTGCCGATCACACTGCTGCGCACCCCCAGATGCGCGCCCAGATGCGGGCAAACCGGATCCACCGCGCGGATCGCTCCATCCTCACCGCGCCACAGGACGAATTCGGTACCGAAATAGCGCAAGGTCCTGATGTCGCCGGCGGCAAGTTCATTAGACAGGGCAACGGCAAACCATCCAAACGGAATCGGCAAATCGGCATAACCCCGATTAAGGGTGGTTGTTTCAGAACTCATGGTATGTCTCCCCAGTCCCATTCAGGGTACAGGCCTTGCTAACTTTGCTACAGAGCATTCTATCGCATACACCCAGCGCGTCAAAGCACCGCCACACGCAGGATATCAATCAGCAGACGTAATCGTTGCCTGACCTTTGTCCGCACTGGCATCAAGCACCATCTGACATGAAAGCCGCACCAGCCCCTCGGCCCCCAACGCTTCGAGCATTTCCGCTTCATCTTCTCCAGCGGGCTCAAGTGCTGAAAACCATTCTGGGCTCAGCTGAACCAAACAGGTGCCGCAAGAAATCGCACCACCGCAAGTACCCAAGGTCAGGTCTACGTGTTCGCGCAGAACCTCCATCAACACGGTGCCGGTCGTGGCTACAACATTCCGTGTCTGACCTTCGCGGTCGATGACCGTCATATTCACTTCCGCCAACTTCTATACTCCTCAACAGTGCTGTGCTCAGCGCCCACGGGGGATTTCACGGAATGGTACATTCTTGTCCACTCGAACATCACCGGGAAGTCCCAAAACACGCTCGGCAATAATGTTCTTCATGATCTCATCTGTACCGCCGCCCAGCCGCAGCCCCGGCGCCCAGAGAAAGCGATGCTGGAAGGCCCCGTTCATCAAAGCGAGCTCCGGATCATCGATCAATCCGCCGTGATCAAGAATGTCCACCGCCTGACTCGATAGGTTTTGCGCGATTCCTGACCACAAAAGCTTGCTGGCAGACCCTTCCGGACCCGGCGCAGTGCCTTTGGATAGCGAGGTTAGGGTGCGGAAGCTAAGCAGCCTTACCGCTTCGGCATCGACATAGAGATCAGCCAGCCATTCACGGAAAGCCGGATCATCCAGAGCCGTGCCATCCCATGAAGCCACCTGTTTGGCCAACTGCATAATATCGCGCCAAGAAAGCCCGCTAACCGAGCCAAAGGCCGCCCGCTCATTCATCAACGTTGAGATAACGACCTTCCAGCCACCACCCACTTCACCAACCCGCTGGCTATCGGGGATGCGGACATCGGTAAGAAATACCTCATTCAGTTCATTATCACCCGACATCATCTTGATCGGCCGAACCTCAACCCCTGGGGTCTTCATATCAAGCCAGAAAGCGGTGAGCCCTTTATGCTTGGGCACATCCGGATCGGTGCGGGCGATCATCATGCCATAGTCAGATATCTGCGCGCCGCTGTTCCAGACCTTTTGTCCATTGATCACCCAGTCGTCGCCATCCTTAACCGCCGCAGTCCGTACACCGGCAGAGTCTGATCCGCTCGATGGTTCGGAAAACAGTTGGCACCACAACTTGTCACCACGGATGGCGGGCGGAATGAGGCTGAGAGACACTGCATCCTTGTTATGTTCGAGCAATGCCGGAAGCAGCATATGCAACCCGGTTGTAAAATAGTTAAACTGCAGCCCTGCGCGCGCTTCTTCCTGATTGAAAATAGCTTCCTCTATCGCGCTGCCACCCGCCCCGCCCCATGCCTTTGGCCAGGAAATGCAGCCATATCCGGCATCGGCTTTGATCGCCTGCCAAGTGTTGGCAACCGCCTTGTGCTTTTCATGCCAAGTACGCCGTTCTTCTGGAGCAAGATGGCTCATGTCCGGTGCATTGGCTACGATCCAGGCACGAATATCAGCGCGATAGGCGGCTTCTTCTGGGCTATCTTCAAAATTCATGGCTTATTTCCCTTCCGCCAGTTCCGCTTCAAGCCGCAGCTCAAGCCGATCTGCCAAACGCCGTTTCCAATCACGCGGAGCGCCCAGAACAAGCGCAAGATGGCGGGCCCGACGGTAGAAGAAGTGACAGTCTGCTTCCCAAGTAAAACCAATACCACCATGGGTTTGAATGTTTTCCCGTGCTGCCAGACTGTAAGCTGCAGAGGCTGCAACGCGAGCGGCAGCGGCGGCCATAGGCAGCTCAGGTGCATCACTGGATAGCGCCCAAGCCCCATAATAGGCGTTGGCGCGTGCGACTTCGTTTCTGACAAACACATCCGCCAGCTTGTGCTTAATCGCCTGATAACTGCCAATTTGGCGGCCAAAGGCATAACGTTCAAGGGCATAGTCTCTCGCCATTTCCAGCGCGCGATCTGCACCGCCAAGCTGTTCAAAGGCCATCAGAATTGCCGCTCGATCCTGAACGCGGGCCAACTGCTCAAGCCCAATCCCTGCCTGTTCCCCAAGCAGTTCCGCCGGGGCGGCATCAAAGCGAATCTGTGCCGCGCCACGAGTCGGATCGATGGTGGAGACGATCTCGCGGGTCACGGACGGACCGCTCAGATCGACAACATAGAGGCCCGGCCCGGCATCAGAAACTGCAAGTACAACAGCGCGATCAGCCGCTAAGCCATCCGTAACCGGCACCTTTACGCCGCTGAGTTTTCCATTAACTACACTGGCAGTAATCGCCGCTTCTGTCAGAATGCCAAGGCCCTCAGTCCAGGCAACAGTACCGACCAGCTCACCACTGGCAATCTGGGGCAAGAGTTCGCGTTTTTGCTCCTCGCTGCCAGCCAGTAGAAGGGCTTCAGCAAACAGATAAATGCTGGAAGCGAATGGCACCGGAGCAACTGCACGGCCCAATTCCTCAGACAAAGCACATAGCTCTACATAGCCCAAGCCCAAGCCGCCATAGCCTTCGGGTATAGCGGCTCCGCACCAGCCTTGTTCAACAATGCGCGCCCACAAGGCCGGGTCCAGTCCTGTATCGGGCTGATCCAAAACGCCACGCACAACGGAAAAGGGGGAACAGGCCGAAAGAAACTTTCGAGCCTCATCCTTCAACGCTTTTTGGTCGTCAGTATAATCGAAGTTCAAGCTGCACCTCGCATCGCGTTTCAGCGTTTTGCCAAACGATTCAATTCGTGAATAATGCCTGCAATTACCCGAGAATTACCGCCAGGAAACAGAAGCATTCGGCGCTCTTTACAATAGTTCACCCCTGTTGCAATACCGCCACAAACGCCCGGAATGCCGGCCCCAACTTACCTCAAAGGACCATTTCATGCCCCGCCCCCGCGATATTCCAGTCATCGACACCCTGATCGGCTTCCGTGACACCCATCAGATGGGCGTAGCCAGCACAAAGGGCGACTGGAAACGGCATCCCGCGGAGTATATGTTCAAAGATATTCCCGAAGAATTGGCGGATGACAGCAAACGGCTCGATTCTATTGCCGAAACCGTCGCGCAGATGAATGCACACAATATTCGCCTGGGCGTGATCCATATGTCTGATGATCGGACAGAAGAAGCCTTACGCCGCTTCCCAGACCGCTTTGCCGCGATCAGGCCTGTAAACCCAAATACTGGGATGGAAGCGGTAAGGCTGATCCAACGCGAATTTGATGCGGGTAAGATCAAAGGCGTCTCATTCTTTCCATCCGGCCAGCAACCACCCGTGGCGATCAATGATAAGTTGGCCTATCCCATTTATGCCAAATGCATTGAACTGAACCTGCCAATCTTCATTAATGTTGGGGTGCCGGGCCCCCGCATACCAATGATGCCGCAATACGTCGGCCACCTGGATGAGGTTTGCTATGACCTTCCCGAGCTGAAAATTGTTATGCGCCATGGCGCAGAACCTTGGGTTGATCTGGCCGTCAAGCTTTTGCTCAAATGGCCGAACCTCTATTATTCGACCTCAGCGTTCGCACCCAAATATTGGCCGAAAGAAATCATAAAATTCGCCAACTCGCGCGGTTCTGACAAAATCATCTACGGCGGTTATTTCCCAATGGGTCTCGAGTTATCCCGTATTTTCAGCGAAATGGATGCCATTCCATTCAAAGAAACGGTCTGGCAGAAATTCCTCCACGACAATGCGGCAAAACTGCTTGGCCTAAATACACTTTAGACCAAGCAGTGTAATCACCGCTTCATCCTTTCCCGGGATAGGCGGTGATATCTCCGCCATAGGCAATGCCCCCGGGCCAAAATGTCGTTCCACTAATCTTGCGGAAGTAGTGAACGGTGCGCGCCAGTGATCCCGCCGAAGAGCGCGGCTCCATAGCAATGCCGCTAGGGCTGTGCCCCAATGCGCGGGCAACAAAATCACCGATGGTAAATGCCAGATCATCGCTCTGTTGTGCCGTCATCACCAATTGATCGCCGGGACAGTAAGTGCGCGGCTCCACCTGAAAATCCGAAAGCCGCCCACGTTTCATCGCGACATGGCCGGGAACATTTGCAACTTCAACGCTATGCACATTTTCGTACCATTCCTGATACTCATCAAACCGACCCGCTTGATAATTACCGATCAAAATGCTGACACCTGACAGAGGTTTGTCCCGCTGCCAGTTGGGGCTGCCTTTCCAATCGCCGTAAAGTTCATAGGTGAACAGGCGCTCGGTTTCATTAATCGCGATCAGACCAGTATCGCGCGCTTCTGCCAGCAGAGCGCCGAGCGAAGGGATGTCAACCTTCGGCGAAGGCAGATCAAAATCATAGACGCTCAGATACTTCCATGGCTGTGGGGCATCCCCCAATTGCTCAGCCGTGACTTCATAGCGATCCGCATTGATCAGGCCGCGCAGCAAGGCCAGCTTGGCGCGATGTTCACCATCAAACCATTGCGCATAGTCCTGCTCTCGTCCTGCCGGAACATTGTGCAAGTGAAGCGTAGTTACGAGTGTCAATTTCCTGCCCCTTATTTTCTATGCCACCAGAGTTTTCTGTGCTTCCAAGCACCTAGCCACATCGTCGCAGCCAAGCGATTCGCCACATCACTGCATCGCATATTAGTGACTGTTTCCCGAAGCGTAATCAATGAACCGCACCTATTGCAATCTTTCCGGTATTGATTAGTGCGGGCGCAACCGCCGGGCATCTCTTAAATGCCGGCCCCGGCAGAACCATGCACTGGGTCCGGTTAGAGAGCAGATGGCAGACGGAAAAGCACAAAAATCTAGGGCGAAAGCGGCAAAAATGACGATCCAACACGATCTCGATGGACTGAAGGCGCTGGTCGGCGACCGGAATGCGTTGATCAGAAATCTCGAATCTGCAGACACAGCACCTCTGCTGATGGTCCTCGTCCATCTTGGTGGCGATCCCGCTTGGCTTGGCCGCATTGCCCCACACATCAAAGGCCCCTGGAGTTTCCATGATGAAACCCCAGCCGATCTCAAGGCTGAACTAAGAGAAGCGGTTGTCGAAATTCTGATCGATTACGCCACATCGGGTAAGCCGCTCCCGGTATCACCGCCCATGGCTTTGCTACCTGCCATGCTGGATGCCTGCACCGGTCAGCATGTTCCTGATGAATACCACCCGATGGTCCTGGAGGAAATGGACCTTGATGGGACCGACCCTAAGACTGTGCACTGGCGCACCAAACCCGATACCAAACAACTGGCTGATTTTAATGTGCTGGTTGTTGGCGCAGGATTTTCTGGTGTCGGTATGGGTATAAAGCTGAAAGAAGCTGGCATCCCATTCACGATTATCGAAAAGAACGATGACGTTGGCGGCACCTGGTACGAAAACACCTACCCCGGCATCGGCGTCGATACGGCGAACCACTTTTACTCTTATTCGTTCGACAACAACAACGATTGGGATCATTTCTTTGCCAAGGGTGATCAGATTGAAGCCTATATTCAGCGTAATGTGCAGCGCACCAACCTGCGCGACAACATTCGTTTTGGCGAAGAAGTGCTTTCCTTGCGCTGGGACGAAGCCACTGTGCTGTGGCATGCTGAAATCCGCGGAAAAGATGGCGTTACCTATCAGGTAAAGGCAAATGCCATAGTTAGCGCAGTGGGTATGCTGAACCGTCCCAAAGTGCCGCCGATCAAGGGCCTGGAGAACTTCGCCGGACCAAAGTTCCACACCGCGCGCTGGGACCATTCCTACGACTACAAGGGCAAGCGGGTCGGCATGATCGGTACGGGCGCCAGCGGCATGCAGGTAGGCCCCGCAATTCAGGGGGTGGTTGACACTCTAACAATCTTTCAGCGCTCACCGCACTGGGCGATGCTTAATCCACTCTATTTCGAAACGGTTTCGGATGCCAAGAAGTGGGTGCTTAACAATGTTCCCTTCTACACCAAGTGGTTCCGATTCCAGTTGTTCTGGTCCTCATCTGACACCTTCCACCACAATCTCAAAGTCGATCCGAACTGGCCCGATCAAAAGCACTCGCTCAATGCGGAAAACGCCAAGGTACGCAAGCAGCTTGAAGCACATATCGCCAGCGAAGTCGGCCATGACCCTGAACTGATCCGCAAGGCGACCCCGGACTATCCACCCTATGGGAAGCGCATGCTGCGCGACAACCATTGGTACCGAATGCTGACCCGGCCCAACGTCGATCTGGTTACCGAACACATCGATCATGTCGTTGCTGAAGGTGTCGTGACCAAGGACGGCGTTCTGCACCCCTGCGATATGTTGGTGTTGGCAACAGGGTTCGAAACCCGCCGCCTGCTGTGGCCCATGCAGATCACCGGCCGTGGTGGCGCAACAATTCTGGATCGCTGGGGTGACGAAGATCCCCGCGCCTATCTGGGTATCACCGTGCCAGAGTTTCCCAACTTCTTCGTGATCTACGGGCCCAACACCAATCTGTCGCACGGCGGCAGCGCAGTCTTCCATTCCGAATGCCAGGTTCGTTATATCATGCAAGGTTTGCGCGAACTGGTGGAAACTGGTCTCGGCGCGCTGGAAGTCAAGAATGAGCCATTCTGGGACTATCAGGAAAAGGTCGATGCCGCGCACAGTCAACTTGTTTGGGCGCACCAAGGCGTCACCAGCTGGTACAAAAACAGCGCAGGCCGCGTCCATGCGGCTTCGCCGTGGCGGCTAGTTGATTACCGCAATCTCACCGTAACCTTTAATCCGGACGATTACATCTTTACTGCCGCTCCGGCTTCTTCTGCGAAAGACTAGGACGCATGAGTCTCGAACCTCTTCTCAAGCCTCGCTCCATCGCCATTATCGGCGCATCGGATAATCCGGCCCGTATTGGCGGCGTACCGGTTGACCTGCTGATCCGAGCCGGGTTTCAGAAGATCTACCCAGTCAACCCAAAGAACCCCACTATTCAAGGTCTTAAGGCCTACGCCGAAATCGAACAGGTTCCTGAAGTAGTTGATCTGGTTATAGTTGCCTTGTCGGCCGAAACCACACTACCCATGCTCGAACGCTGCCATGCGCTGGGCATCCCGGCCGCCTTGGTCTTTGCGTCTGGCTATGCCGAAACCAACGAGGCTGAAGGTGCAGCAAAGCAAGAAGCGTTGATCGCATTTGCCAACCGTACAGGCATGAGAGTTGCTGGCCCGAATTGCATGGGCAATGCAAACTTCACAGATGGCATTTTCACCACCTTTGGCCAGTCCTTCCAGCCAGGAGAACCAGCAGGCAACACCGCTTTGCTGACCCAGAGTGGCAACATGTGCGCCACGGTGTTCCGCATGGCCCGCCGCGCCGGAGTTACCTTTAGCCAAGTAATCAATACGGGGAATGAAGCCTCAGTCGATTTTAGCGATTATCTCGATTATCTCGCCGGGGATGAGGCGACCAAAGCCGCAGTTTGCTATATTGAAGAGCTCCGCGATGGGGCGAAATTCCTTGCTGCTGCAGCGCGCTTCCGCGCCGCTGGCAAGCTGCTGGTCGTTTACAAAGTCGGCCTCAGTGAAAAGGGCGCTGAGGCGACTCGTTCACATACTGCAGCTCTGGCTGGTGACAGCGCCGCCTATGATGCCGCATTTGCCCGTGCCGGTGTGGCGCGCGCCACCGAATTTGCTGGTCTCGCGGATCTTGCCTACCTGCACACGCTGGGTGAAAAAATCGGCGGCAGCAACTGTGCAATTTTATCTATTTCTGGTGCAGCCGGCGCAATCCTGTCGGATGCGCTTAGCCTTGGAGGTGGTGATGTGCCAACCTTGCCGGCGCATATTCAAGCCGGTTTGAGCGCCCAGATACCCGGCCACTCGATGGTTTCAAACCCCATCGATCTGACTGGTAACATTGTCAATTCGAACGACTTTCTATCGGAATGCATTCGTCTCGCTTCGGAGCCAGACACTATCGATGTTGTCCTGCTCTACCTGCCGGGTAATTTCCTCAAGCAGGCGCTGGATCAGGTTGAAAAAGCCGCAGCAGCCAGCAACAAGGCTTTCATAGTGATTGATACCTTTGCTTTGGCTGACAAAGAGCGCTTGGCAGCCAATGGCATTGGCTATTTTGATGATTTTGACCGTGCGGCCCGCGCTATTTGCGCTTATGGAAAGTGGAAGAAATCGGGCGTTGTCGCCGCCACTTATGCAGCACCTCAGGCAAGTTGGCCGACTTTGCCCTCCGATCGCGCTGCTCTTTCGGAAACCGAAGCAAAGGATGCGCTCGCCGCTTTTGGTCTGCCGGTCGTCCATGATGCCTTGGTGCAAACGGCCGAAGATGCCCGCAGCGCGGCAAAGACTGTTGGTTTCCCGCTGGTTGCCAAACTGGTCAGCCCTGATGTTGCTCATAAGACCGAACATGGCCTTATCCGTTTGGGCATCAAGGATGCCGATGCCGCCGTTGATGCCTTTGAAACCATGATGGCTAAGGCGCGCTCAATGAACGTCCATATCGAAGGCGTTACGCTGGAGCCTATGCTTCAAGGCGGTGTCGAAATTCTGGCCGGTGTTACCCGCGACCCCGTATTCGGCTGGATGCTGACGGTTGGTCTTGGCGGCGTATGGACCGAATTGATGAAAGATGCCTGCCACAGCTTGCTGCCTGTTGATGCCGCCGGTGCCGAGGCCATGCTACGCAGCTTGAAGGGTTTCCGTCTTTTGGATGGCTATCGCGGCGCTCCTAAGGCAGATGTCGCGGCAGCCGCAAAAGCCATTGCCGCACTGGGTGAAGCTGTGCTGGCTGGAGGAGATCGCTTGCGCGAAGTTGAAATTAATCCTTTACTGGTTCTTCCAGAGGGCAGTGGTGCAATTGCAGTGGATGCTCTGGTCTTGCTCAATGCCGATGAAAATGCTGAGAAATAACCATGCCTGATCTTGTTGAACCCCAAAAGGTCGATATCGTCTACGAAACCGACGAGCCTGTTCTTTACGAAGTCATCGATAATGTCGCTTGGCTAACGATGAACCGTCCCGGGTTCAACAATGCTCAGAACGGTCAGATGACCTATGCGTTAGACGCTGCTTTTCAGCGCGCAGTTAACGATGATGCGGTTCATTGCATCGTTCTGGCGGGCAGCGGCAAGCACTTTTCAGCCGGCCATGATATTGGCACGCCCGGACGCGATGTTCACAAGGATTTTGACAATCGCTTGCTGATCCCCGGCCACACAAATAAGCCCGCCGCAGAATTGCTTTATACCCGTGAGCAAGAGCAATATCTGGGAATGTGCCGCCGCTGGCGCGCTGCACCAAAGCCGACTGTAGCCATGGTGCAAGGCGCTTGCATCGCCGGTGGACTGATGTTGGCTTGGGTTTGCGATATTATCGTGGCCTCGGAAGACGCCTTCTTTCAGGACCCCGTGGTTCGCATGGGCATCCCGGGCGTGGAATACTTTGCCCACGCCTTTGAATTACCCCCACGGGTGGCCAAAGAATTTCTGTTGCTAGGTGAACGGATGAGTGCCCAGCGCGCCTATTCTTTCGGCATGGTCAACAAGGTTGTCCCCCGCGAAAGTTTGCGGGATGAAGCAGCTGCGGTAGCCGCCAAGCTGGCTGCTCAGCCCCGATTGGGCGCTTGGTTGACCAAGCAAGCCGTCAATCATGTCGAGGAGCTGCGCGGCAAGAATAGCGCCATGGATGCCGTGTTCCACATGCACCACTTCGCCCACGCACAAAACGATCTGACGATGGGCAGTTCAATCGCCGGTCTTGACGCCAAGGCCATGGCGGCAGCAAACAAAAAACAGGCCGAAAGCGCCGAAGGTACAAAGAGAGCAAGCGAGTGAAACTCGATTATACCACAGAACAACGTGCATTTCGTCAGGAAGTGCGCAGTTGGATGGAAGCCAATGTTCCAGCCACCCCCCTCCCTTCATTTGACCTGACCCGTGAGGGGTTTGAGGCACATCGCGATTGGGAACGTAAGCTCAACGAGGGCCGCTGGGGCATGGTTACATGGCCTGAAGAATTGGGTGGGCGCGGGTTGGATCTAATCCGCTGGCTGATCTTTGAAGAAGAATATTATCGCGCAGGCGCCCCCACCCGCGTAAACCAAAATGGTATTTTCTTGCTCGGCCCCACGATGATGGAGTTCGGCACAGAGGACCAAAAGGCTCGCTTCTTGCCGCGCATGGCCGCTGGTGATGATGTCTGGGCTCAAGCTTGGTCTGAACCCGGTGCTGGCAGTGATCTGGCTGGTGTCCGCTCTACCTGCACCCGCGATGGCGATCACTATGTTCTGAATGGTCAGAAAATCTGGTCAAGTCGCGCCACCTTTGCTGACTGGGCCTTTGGCCTGTTCCGCGAGCCGGGCAGCGAACGCCACAAGGGCATGAGCCTGGTTCTCTTCCCGCTTGATGCCCCGGGTGTTACCCGCCGCCCCATTGCGCGTATGGATGGCGAACTGGTCTTTGCCGAAATTTTCCTCGACAACGTGCGCGTACCTGTCGCCGATCGATTGGGTGAAGAAGGGCAAGGCTGGCATGTGTGCATGGCAACGGCTGGTTTTGAGCGGGGCCTTATGCTCCGCTCACCCGCGCGTTATCAGGTTGCCGCCAAGAAACTAATAGCGCTCTATGAACAACACAAAGATCGTCTTCCTCCCTCCATTGGGGAGCGCGTAGCGAAAAGTTGGATGGACGCCGAAGCCTATGCCCTGACGATCTACGCCATGGCATCGCGGCTAGCCGCCGGTGGTACGATTGGTCCGGAGGCTTCAACCAACAAAATTTTTTGGTCTGAATTGGATATCGCCCTTCATCAGACGGCTATGGACATCTTGGGTGACCGGGCTGAACTAACCGATGGCGAGGATCCGGACCAATGGCTTGATGGCTATGTCTTTGCCCTGCCCGGGCCAATCTATGCCGGATCAAACGAAATCCAGCGCAACATCATTGCCGAGCGTATGCTCGGTATGCCGAGAGCCTGAGACCATGCACTTTGCTTTCACCGAAGACCAATTGGCCATCACCGATGCAGCCCGAACCATGCTGGTGGAAACCTGCACGGCCGCTGACTTGCGCAAGCTATTAGATCAAAACGCCGCGCGCGATGATGCGCGCTGGACCACAATCTGCGAGATGGGGCTGCTAGGCCTGATGGTGCCCGAAGATGCAGGTGGGCTCGGCATGGACCTGACCGATCTGGTCGGCATTGCCGAAGCTGCTGGCTATGTGGCCCTGCCTGAACCCTTAGTGGAACTGGCTGGGGTCACCATTCCTCTCCTCGCCTCAATGCCCGATAATCGTGGCTGGCTCGCGCGTGCGATGGCTGGCGAATTTGTCGCGATTGGTCACCCTGCAAACAGCTTTGTTGCCGATGCTGATCAGGCTGGTGCGCTGTTGCTGGGCGATGGCGATGCCATTCATCTGGTGCCGCGCGAGGCGGTAAAGCTGGTACGGCATGACAGCTTCGATAGCTTCCGCCGCCTTTTCACGGTTCAATGGACCCCATCGGCTGACACCCTGATTGGCACCGGTTGGGGCCAGACAGCTGAACGCGGCGCTCTGTTGGCTGCCGCGCAGATGATTGGACTTGGCCAGCGCTGCATTGATCTGTCCGTCACCTACGCCAAAGACCGCACCCAATTTGGCAAGCCCATCGGCAGCTATCAGGCGGTGAAGCATCTTGTTGCCAATGCGCAGGTGCAAATTGAATTTGCCAGTCCGGTGGTTCATGCTGCTGCGGCAGAGCTGCCACTGGCCACCTTGGCATCGCAGGCGCGTGGTGCCCATGCCAAGATCGTTGCTGGCGAAGCGGCTGATCTGGCTGCCCGCACTGCGGTTCAGGTATTTGGGGCCATGGGTATGACTTGGGAAGCGGATGTTCATTTCTTCCTAAAGCGCGCCTTTGGGCTTAAAAGCGCATGGGGCACTGCTGCTGAGCACACCCGCACGGTGATTGAGCGGATCGCCACTCTGCCAACGGGTCCCGACCTAACTTTCTCCAGCGAAATCGCTTGAGCGCTTAGCGTGACTCACACAACCGCGTCCCAGCTCGGGAAAATTGGCATTTGGTCGATGGACCTGAGGCATGCTGAACCCGCAGAAGTCGCCGCTGCCGCCGCAGAGCTTGATGATCTGGGTTATGGCACACTGTGGATACCTGGGGCCATGGGCGGCGATCTGCTTGGCGATATCAGCCGCCTGCTCTGCGCCACCCGCAAGATGACAATCGCTACCGGCATCCTTAACATTTGGATGCATGAAGCCAGAGATGTTGCCGCTTGGTGGCGGAATTTGCCTGCGGATCAGTCTGAGCGCTGTTTACTGGGCCTTGGGGTCAGCCATAGCTCCACAGTGGGCGAAGCCTACAGCAAGCCGCTTAGCGCAATGCGGGCCTATCTTGATCTACTGGCCGCTGAAGGCTTGCCCTCTGATAGGCTCTGTCTCGCGGCTTTGGGGCCAAAAATGCTAGAATTGGCAGGGGATCGTACGGCCGGGGCACATCCCTATCTTGTCACGCCCGAACACACCGCGCTCGCCCGAGCGGCCCTAGGTACTGAACCGCTGCTAGCCCCAGAGCAAGGTGTGGTCTTGGAAACAGATCCTATCCTCGCTCGCAATATCGCAAGACCCTATGTCAAAGGCTATGGCCAGCTAGAAAACTACGCAAACAGCTGGCGCCGCCTAGGATTTACTGAAGACGATATTGCCCAAACCAGCGATGGGCTTGTTGATGCTCTGTTCGCCTGTGGTGATACGACAGTCATTGCCCGGCGGGTAAACGCCCATTTCGCCGCTGGCGCTGATCATGTTTGCTTACAAGTGATCGGCCCCAATCCCGGAGCACCAGACCTGGCAGCTATGCGAGCAACCTGGCGTAGTCTCGCTGAAGCCTTGCTCTAAGAATAAGTCTCGCCAACGCCAAAGCGCTGGGCAATAGTCGGATTCTATGAGGAGATCCTGACCATGACCCCGCAAGATTCCCGACCCCTTGGCGCGCGGGTAACAGCAGATATGGTTGGGTCATCGACACCGCTCAAGGCAATTTCTTGGGATGAGCGAGACACAATCCTCTATGCGTTGGGAGTTGGTGCTGGACTGGGCGATCCAGAGAGCGAGCTGCATTTCACCACCGAAAACACAAGTGGCATCACGCTAAAAGCGATACCAACTATGTTAACCACTCTAGCCGTGGCCGCCCCACCGCCCGCGCTAAGTACACTTGACATAGGCCGCTTCCTGCATGCGGAGCAAAGTGTGGAGTTCCTTCACCCCTTGTCCTCACAAGGCCAGGGCTTCATTTGCAATCGGATTGCAAGCATAGAAGACAAAGGATCTGGGGCTATTATTCGCAATGCGGCAACGCTCTTTGCCGATGAATCCGGCCAGAACATTTTAGCCCGCTCCAGTTCCAGCATTTATGTACGCGGCGCTGGTGGCTTTGGCGGTCCTCGACCCACATCTACCCCATTCATCATACCTGACCGTGCACCCGATTTCAGCATTCAGCAACACACGCGTCCAGAACAGGCTTTGCTTTATCGCTTATCCGGTGATCGCCATCGTCTGCACAGCGACCCACAATTCGCGCGGGCGCGCGACTTTCCGCGGCCGATCCTGCACGGACTGTGCACCTATGGCTTTGCCTGCCGCGCTGTGATGACGGCTTTGTTGGGTGCCGAGCCAGAGCGCCTTACCGGAATGCAAGCCCGCTTCGTCAAACCTGTTTTTCCCGGCGACAGCCTGACGACACAGATTTGGTTGACTGACACGTCAAATGCTGTGTTTCAGATGCTCAATTCTGTGGGCGAACGTGTTCTTGAGCGCGGGACAATTACCTTGCGATCTGATTACTAGTATCACTGAGCCGCGGCCATAGAATGTGATAACAGCCGGGGCGTTGGAAGCGCTACATCCCATTTGCAATCTTGACACATTTTCTGAGGTTATACCGAATTGCTGGCATTGGCCTCATGCTTTGCCGCCAGAGGTTAGCTTCTGATGTGGTAGGGCTTCTCGGCGGATATCGCGAAATTCCTGCATAATATTCAGATGCCATTTACATATGGCAATGCATCAATTGCTTGATATCTGCTTTTTGCTTAGAAGAATTCTGGCTCATCCCACCACGGATAAAAATCGGGCATATCGTGTGAAACGCGGTCTGGAAAATCTGGCAGGCGCTTTTCCAGAAACGATTCCACACCCTCTTTCGCATCAGCCGCGCGGCCGCGCACATACATGCCTCTGCTTTCAACCCTGTGAGCTTCCATGGGATGAGACATACCGAGGCCCCGCCACAGCATTTGCCTGACCAAAGCCACAGAAACCGGTGCAGCATGATCAACTATTTCTCGGGCCATACGATTGGCCTCAGCCAATAAATCGGCCTGCGGCACCACGGTGGAGACCAAGCCATTGGCCAAAGCTTCGCTAGAGCTGACCATTCGGCCCGAAAGACACCATTCAAGCGCCTTAGAAATTCCGGCAATGCGGGGCAAGAAAAAGGACGCGGCCGTCTCAAGCACCATGCCGCGGCGGGTAAAGACAAAGCCAAAGCGAGCGTCTTCCGCAGCGATCCGGATATCCATGGGCAGTATCATTGTTGCCCCAAGCCCGGCAGCAGCGCCGTTGATCGCGCCGATCACCGGCTTACGCAGATTGTACATAACCAACGCCAAACGCCCGCCAACCTCGCGGATGGCCTCGTTGCTATAGTCCACCTTTCCATCGGCATCGGTGATCATATCGCTGCCAGGTGCGACAAAGCTCTGTGAACCGCGCGACAGATCAGCCCCAGCGCAAAAAGCGCGGCCCGCACCAGTGACGATTACCGCACGCACCGCATCATCGGTGTCAGCCACCTCAAAAGCCGTGATCAGTTCGCGCACCATGGCTCCATTGATAGCATTCAGCTTTTCCGGTCGCGCCAAGGTGATGGTGGCAACACGATCGCTCAGATCATAGCGTATGAATTCATAAACCATTGCCATCACCCTTTAACACTCAATTGCTTGAGAAATTTGCCGCGATCGACTTTGCCCGAGGCCGTGCGCGGCAGGGGTTGATGAACCAACACCACTTGACGCGGCACTTTGTAGATTGCCAGATGTTCGCGGCAGTGGGCTTTGATAGTGTCCTCACTCACCGCCGTGTCTGCGGCTACCACAACGGTTGCCACAAGGCGTTCTCCCAGCCGATCATCAGGTTCGCCGTAGGCAATGCAATCGCGCACATCAGGGTGATCGGCAAGCACCCGCTCCACCTCAGCGCAGTAGATATTTTCTCCGCCCGAAATAACCATGTTCTTTTTGCGATCAACAATGGTAAAAATGCCTTTGGCATCCACAATGGCAACATCACCCGAGGCCAACCAGCCGCCCTGCAGGGTCTCAGCTGTCGATTTGGCATCACCAAGATATTCGCTCATAAGGCCGGCGCTGCTCACCCACAATTCGCCCGCTTCACCGATCGCAGCCTCACTGCCATCATCGCGGCGGATGGACACTTGGATCGTAGGCGCGGCCCAGCCGCAGGATGCGGGGTTCTCCAGATAGGCCTGGCCACTGATCGAACAGGTCCAGGCCGTGGTCTCGGTTTGACCATAGGTGTTCGACATCAGGCAATGCGGCATCCGAGTGCGGATTTCAGCTAAAAGCGTCGGATTAAGTGCTGCTGCGCCATTGGCCATATAGGCCACTTTGCCAAGCATGTCTGGCGTGGCGCGCGGCGACCGTAACATGTCCCACAACATGGCTGGAACAAAAGACAGCCGGCTCATGCCAACATTCTCAATCGTATCAAACGCAATATCCACATTCCACTTGCTCATAATGTGGATGGTCGTGCCCAAACTGATGGCACGAAAGATCGGCATAATGCCGGAAAGATGAAACATCGGCCCGAGAATGACCGCTGGTGTCGCCATTGATCGGCGCGCCTCTGGCAAGACTTCGCCGGTTTCTTCTTCATACCGTGCATCCTGTACCAAGCCCATAAAGCAGGCAAGCGACACCGAATGAGCCAAGGCGCCTTGGCTCAGCAAAGCGGCCTTGGGAAAGCCGGTCGTGCCAGAGGTGAACAGGACGATACCGCCGCTTTCAGCCGGCAGGTCTTCTGGCACAAAGGCCACCTTTTCGCGTGGCAGGGATAAGATCGCGTAGTCGAAATCCTTGCCCTGCCGTAGCCCATATGCCGGGGTGCCAATTATCAGCCTCGGCCATACTGGATCAGGCAATTCCACTGCAATACTATCGGCACGATCGGCATCAAGTATCACCAATTCACAATCAGCCGTTGCAATGGCGCGCAGCATTTCCTCTGCCACGCCCCGGCTGTTTACCAAGGCCGCCACACCGCCGATGGCGGTTATCGCCAAAACGCTGATTATCCATTCGATACGGTTGCTGGTCGCCACAGCCACTTTCGTTCCCAGCTTGACGCCAAACTGGTTGCGCAGCGCATCTGCAAGTGCGGCGGCTTGGGCGAAGGCCTGATTATAGGTCAGGCGCTGATCATCTTGCACCACCATAAGCCGATCGCCAAAGGCCATAGCCTGACGATAGAGCCCAGCCAGATTGCGCGGTGCGCCTTTGAAAACTTGCTGCGGATAACCTGCCACATCAACCGTTTCGAGGGCATGTGATCCACCCGGCCCAAGCATGCGATCAGCCAATGGATCCCTGATGTTCGCGCGCCAAACCGAATTGTGCACCCTTACTCTCCCCCAGTTATCGCCATAAAAAACGGCATATCGCGATCCGCGTTTCCATTTGGCAAGACAAGTGCCATGCCTGCCATTATGCAATGCGGAAAGCGTATTCAATGAAATGCGCAGAACAGGGAGAGAATGCCGGTGTCAACAAGGATTGAGGGCAATGCCACTGCCGAATGGCGACAGAACTGGACCGTGGTTATGGCGGCCTGTGCCGGTATGGCAGTGGCTTCTACTATTTCATACTCTTGCAGCCTGTTCATCGAACCGCTTCATCAAGAATTTGGCTGGAGCCGGGCACAAATCATGTCTGGCAATTCCGTGGCTGCTATTCTCGCAACGATATGCGCCCCCTTTACTGGCCTGTTTGTCGATCGGCTTGGTCCCAGGCGGATTGGTCTCGCAGCAGTTATCACAGTATGTTTGGCTTTTACCCTTCTCGGCCAAACCGGCCCAAGCATATGGAACTGGTGGGCCTTATGGTTGCCGCTCAGCCTAGGTATTATTCTGGTACAGCCATCGGTTTGGACAGCAGCTGTTACCAGCCTGTTTTCTGCAGGACGCGGGTTTGCACTGGCGGTAACGTTATGCGGTAGCAGCATCTGCTCGATCTTCATTCCGCGGCTCACAGAGCGACTTATCACCCATTTCGGGTGGCGAATGGCCTGGGTCGGATTGGGTCTGTTCTGGTTGGTCATTGCACTGCCAATCGTCTGGCTGTTTTTCACCAGTGCCAATGACAGATATCGCACCGCGAAACCGAAAGATGATAACTCCACCGTTCTGGTTCGACCTGCGCTGCGCGACAGTGGCATTCTCACTCGGCAATATATTCAATTGCTCATTGCAGGAATGTGTATCTCGCTGGTGGTCGTATCCATGGCGATCAGCGTGGTACCTGTCCTCTCTTCCAATGGCATAAGCCGGGTTGATGCGGCCTGGATTGCGGGACTGATTGGTATCACATCGATCCTTGGTCGGCTAACAATTGGCATGCTGTTAGACAGGATGGACGGTCGCGTTATCGCGGCAATTTGTGTTTCACTGCCAGTTCTAGGGCTACTAATTTTGATACAACTACCTGGCTCGATTGTTGCAGCCTCGGTTGCCGTACTTATTTTCGGGCTCTCACTTGGCGCAGAGCTGGATATAGTAGCTTATTTAACCTCACGCTATTTTGGCCGCAAGAATTTTGGCTTTCTGTTTGGCACGATTGGCGGGTTTCTTGGGCTTGCTTCGGGCAACGGATCAGTCTTGCTGAATGCGGTGTATGATGCAACGGGATCTTATGTCCCTGCACTTTGGGCGGCCATGCCACTCTGTGTGGTTTCAGCCCTGCTCTTTCTCTTCCTCGGCCCCTATCCAAAGATCAACCGATGAAACTAGGCCTCGATATTGGGTATAGCGGAGCACAAATAGCCCTGCCAATGGAACAGATCCACAAGGCTGAAGACCTTGGATTTGATACGGTCTGGACAGCTGAATCCTATGGCTCAGACGCCTTCACGCCTCTGGCCTTTATCGCTGCGCAAACACAGCGCATTCGGCTAGCAACGGGCATTGTCCAACTGGCAGCCCGCTCGCCCACCAATTGCGCGATGACTGCACAAACATTAGAAGCACTGGCTGGCTCTGGGCGGTTGATTGTCGGGCTGGGCCTCTCGGGTCCACAGATTGTCGAAGGCTGGTATGGCCAGCCCTGGGGTAAACCCGCCACTCGCCTAAGGGACTATGTTGCTATCATGCGCAAGGTATGGCGGCGTGATGGGCCTGTTAGCCATGATGGGGATGAAATCTGTCTGCCCTATAGCGGACCTGATGCCACCGGGCTTGGCAAGCCGCTAAAAAGTATTCTGCATGGCAACCCGGCCATTCCAATTATGCTTGGCACTTCAACCCCGGGCAATATCCGCCTGACCGGTGAAATCGCCGATGGCTGGCTGTCGATGCATGTCACTCCAGCCCAACTGCCGGGCCACTTGCTGCAGCTGGCCAAGGGCCTTGCTTTGAGATCAGACGGAAAGAGTTTGAAAGACCTTGAAATTGTTGCCGCACTTAGCGTCATTCAAACCCAAGATGTTCAGGCCGCCCTCTCCGCGATGAAGCCTGCCACGGCGCTTTATGTTGGCGGCATGGGGGCAAAGGACAAGAACTTCCACAAGGACGCAATGATCGCCCGCGGTTTTGCCGCCGAAGCCGAGCGGGTTCAGGAATTATATCTGGCCGGGTACAAAGATGAAGCCGCCGCCGCCGTGCCCGATGCCTATCTGGATGAAGGCGCTTTGATAGGCCCGGCAGACCGCATTGCAGAGCGTTATCCCGCCTGGCGTGACTCAGGCTTCACCACTTTGCGGCTCACTAAGGCGACAATCCCTGCAATGGAAACAGTGGCTCGGCTTGCGCGGGCCGATTGACCCCCACAAGACATATCAGACAATTTTGCTGCACGCGCAGCCTACCTTCATGCGCAGGTTTGACCCAAGTCAAAGTCTCCCCACCACGCCTGTGGTCATGTGAAAACGAATCACGCGCTATGCATTATGCCGTGCAGCCATGCTGTCGATTGATGCAAACCCACACAAGAATGGCTTGGCCGGGCCATGAATTGGCACCGGATATATGAGAGGAGCAGCATAGATGAGCACGCCCGCAACCACACAACTTCCAGAGCACCGGCCGGCAGTTTTGCAGGATCTGCTGAAGGAAGAAGGCTTGCTCGAAGAACGCCTTGCTGAACTGGATGTGCAGCCGCTTCTGCTTGTCTATGCCCACCTGACCGAGGATACTGCCACGCTGGATCGTTTTGCCCCCTATATCAAGGGCGCTTGGGGCTTTGAAGAAACCGTCCCCGAGGAAATGAAGGCAGAACTGCGCCGCAAACTGATCGCAACTTTCAAGGACTATGCTGCATCCAACCGCCCGCTGCCGCCCGCCCCATCACGCGCATTGCTGGGCAAGATGGTGGATGCTGCGGTTGGCGCGCACGTTCCCGATACCTATTATGCGATGATCTATGACGAACTGAACTTTGATGGCAAAGACGCCAAGACGGTTCAGTGGCGCAAAGAGCCTTCTCAGGCTAAGCTAGCGAAGTTTAAGGTTCTGGTGATCGGCGCAGGCTTTTCGGGCATAGCCATGGGCGCAAAACTGCAAGAGGCGGGCTATGATTACACCATTGTTGAAAAGAACGACAACGTAGGCGGCACCTGGTACGAAAACACCTACCCCGGCATAGCTGTTGATACCCCCAATCACTTCTATTCTTACTCTTTTAGGATGGAGCCGAACTGGGATCACTATTTCGCTCGTGGCGATGAAATCCAATCGTACATCGAAACCTGCTATGCTGAAATGGGCATCGCAGATCACGTCCGTTTTGAGCAGGAAGTGATATCGGCGATCTGGGACAAGACCAAATCGGTCTGGACAGTGAAGATCCGCAATAAGGATGGTTCAACCTACGAGGAATACTACAATGCGGTGATCAGCGCAGCTGGCCTGCTCAATATTCCGTCCTATCCCGAAATTCCCGGCATGAATAACTTCAAGGGCCCGATGTTTCACGGTGCCCGCTGGGATCATGCGGTCGATATCAAGGGCAAGGCAGTTGCGGTTATCGGCACCGGCGCTTCGGGTATGCAGATCGCCCCGACAATTGCCCCCGAAGTTGGCAAGCTAATGGTCTTTCAACGTTCACCGCACTGGGTACGCCCTAACCCGCTGGTGTTCAAAAAAGTTTCGCCCGCTTGGAAATGGGCGCTTGCCAATATCCCTTATTATAACAAATGGTACCGTTTCCTGCTGCTTTGGGCGACTTCTGATGGTTTGCTCCCTCAAATGCGGCGCGATGCAACGTGGACCAACCCTAAGTCGCTCAATGCTGAAAACCAACGCATCCGCGATTGGCTTGAAGGTAATGTGCTGGAGCAGGTTGGCGGAGACAAAGAGCTGGCGGCAAAGCTCATTCCGTCCTTTCCGCCCTATGGCAAGCGCATGCTGCGTGATGGGGGCTTCCTCAAAACCATGACGCGCGAAAATGTTGAATTGATTACTGGTCCGATCCAAAAAATTACCGAGACGGGTCTGGTTGATGAACACGGCGTTGAACATCATGCCGATGTGATCGTGCTGGCCACGGGTTACAAGGCCCAATGCCCGCTCTATCCAATCGAAGTGGTTGGCACCAACGGCTCGGTCCGTGACCACTGGGGTGAAGACGATCCGCGCGCCCATTTGGGTATCACAGCACCAGATTTTCCCAATCTGTTCATGATCTATGGCCCGAATACCAACCTTGGCCATGGCGGCTCAGCGCTGTTCCATTCCGAATGCCAAATCCGTTATATCATGCAGGCCCTGCGCGAGATGGTGGAGGGCGATATTGATGTTCTAGACGTTAAACGCGATGCCTTTGAAGACTATAATCGCAAGCTTGATGCCGAATTCGAAGGCATGGTCTGGATGCATCCGGGTGTCACGAGCTGGTACAAAAACAAGAAGGGACGTGTGGTCACCAATTCACCTTGGGCGCTCAGCGTATACCACAGCCTGACGGCAGAATTTAATCCGGCAGAATATGATCTGATAAAGGCCTAGGCCGCAGTAAGTTGTCGCTATGGTGCCGGCCAAGGATCAACCTTCGCCGGCACCGTCACTTCCACTGCGTTGATTGCGTAAATATGTTGGCGATCTGCCATTCAGCCGACTGAAAAATCTACGAAAAGCGAAGGCATCGCTAAAACTCAACCGCGATGCAATAGTACCAATCGTTATGTCGGCGCTTGCCAGCCATTCGATTGCCAGATCGTTATAAACCTTATCTCTGATCTGCCGGAATGTGGTACCTTCCGCTTTTAAACGCCGCCGCATGGTCGCCTCACTTAACCCCAACATTGCGGCCACTGCTCCACGGTTAATCTCGCGATAGATTGGCCCTTGTTTGTGATCACGGATCAGGCCAGCCACCATCGCGCGCGTTTCTGGTATGGCTCGCGCTGCCCCGAGCGTCAGCGGTAGCAACTGCTGGAAGAAAAGGGGCAGATCAGCCGGACGTGCGGTGACTGGACGGCGCAAATGGTGACGCGGCATCAAGAGCGCGACATCGTTTTGTCCATAGGCTACCGGCGCACCAAACAAGAGCCGCGCGACGCCATCGGGCAAGCAAGAATCATGTATAACCCGGCCAGAGGCCCCAAAAAACTGGACGCCTCCGAGGAATTCTAAGGTGCTCAAAATCAAAGAGAGCATCCACAATTCAGCCACCAGCCCTTCTGCCCCAGGACGGAAAGGTTCGTTGAACACCAAGGTGTAAACATCATCATCATCGCGCAAAGCGATTGGTGCACGGTTTCCCCATACAACCGGTGTAAAATGTAAAAGATGGCCAATCGCCGCATGGATCGTCGGTGCATTGATCATACAATGGACCAGCATCTGCCATTGATCGGCCTGGCGTTGCTGGGAACCCAATTCACCGCGTTCTAGGGTAATCCATTCCCGGTAAACTTGGACGAAATCAGACAGGGTGTGCGGCGTTTCGTCACTTGGCCCACCTCTCGTCTCCCGCAGAGTACCCTGAGCGCTACGCAGCAGCCTGACGCTAACCTCAGCTAGCGCATCATGTGCAGTAGCCAGAGGAGTAATCTCCGACATGACTATACCTAAACTGTTCCCACCCCGGTAACTGGGGATCCCACCGCGCCGGGCAAGCGCAGCGGCGGGGCCGTGAACAGAAAGCGGCTGCGGCCATGGGCGCGCAACCAATCCGCAAGATCACTAAGCAGGAACATTTCGCCCAGCGGAATGCCCAATTTGAACAGACACAAATGATGCAGTGGCACACGCACACCATGGGCATCCTGCCTAACAAAGTCAGGCATGAATTCTACCGCTTCATTGTCAGAAACCAGTGCAGCCACCCCGCTATCGGCGACCCATTGTTGCAGGCGTTCATCGAAGCCATCCAAGCCCGAACAGCGGTGTGGATCAAATGGCGCGGTGGGATCGGCATATTGGGCCAGCAAAGCTCGATCAAACCCGGTTCGCAAGCACAAGACATCGCCAGGTTCGACCACCACCTTGTCTTGTGCCAGTATCTGCATCAAACGGTCATAACCTACCGGCACTGCTTCCAGACCGACATGAGCCCATAGATCAACCATAACCCCGCGCGCCTGCAACCCTGTTTCCGCTATGCGTTCTATACCAAGGGCATGGGCTCCGTGCGGTCCCCGCATGGCTTCGCGACCCTGCAGATAATCATAGGGGCCGCAGATGTGATCATTTGCACGAAACCCATTATAATATGTGACAGCTTCTTGCCCTGACCCTTGGGCATCATATTCATAACCCATATGGCACAAGGCATCCCACTGGGTTGAATATTGCAAGCTGAGGGTAACCCGGTCATCACAAACCACTTCTTTCATCCCAGGGATTGCTCGGCCATAGGGATAGTTCATCACCGGATCATCGCCGCGCATCGAGAACGCTTGCTCAGGCGGGAACCGACGGGGGTTAAGCTGCACCCGCGGGCAATCCAGCGGCAAAGATAAACAAAAGGCCAAACCTTCGCGTACTTCCTGTGCCGCAGCCAGGCGGCGTTCCGGAGTGATAAGGTTCAGCCTGCCAATCTGATCATCCGCGCCAAATTCACCCCAGTTAGATCCTTCTGGCCGCTGCGCCCATCGCTGCCCGCCGCTTTCGGCTGATGCTTGTGTCATGCCCCACTCACTCCGCTGAACTTTCAGCCGCCGCCATAATTGTGAAAACAACATCTAGCCAGTCCAAATGCCCGCCGCTAAGTGCATTCAGATTCGGATTTTAAACCAATGTGCAGTTTCTGCGCGGGAAGCGATCGCATGATGCGTCCTTCCAAAATTCGGTCGTATTTGGGAGAGTGATGCGATGACACAGGTCATGAAGGGTATTCGGGTTCTTGAAGTGGCACAGTTCACCTTTGTGCCTGCCGCAGGTGCGGTTTTGGCCGACTGGGGTGCCGATGTTATCAAGATCGAACATCCGGTGCGCGGAGACACCCAGCGCGGCTTTATCAATTCGTTTGGCCGCAAGATTGACCCGCTGCGCAATGGCATGATCGAGCACCCCAACCGCGGCAAGCGCAGCGTGGGTGTCGATATTTCGACCGAGGAAGGCCAGAAGTTGATCTATGAAATGGCCAAGACCTGCGATGTTTTTCTAACCAACTACCTGCCGAGTGCACGCCGCAAGCTGAAAATCGATGTGGAACATATCCGCGCCGCCAACCCGAACATTATCTATGCCCGTGGCTCGGCGCTTGGTGACAAAGGGCCCGAACGCGAAATGGGCGGTTTTGATAACACCGCGTTCTGGACACGCAGCGGTATTGCCTATGCCATGACCCCGGCCGAACTGGGCGGCGCTTTCATGCAGCCGATTGGAGCTTTTGGCGATTCCATGGGCGGAATGACCATTGCTGGCGGCATTTCAGCTGCCCTGTTCCACCGCGAACGCACCGGCGAAACGAGTGAGATTGACGTATCGCTGCTCAGCACTGGCTGGTGGGCCTGTGGCTCGGCGATTGATCAATCGATCGAGGCGGGCAATACCGGCAAGGCTTCCATGCCAATCTCAGGTGCTGGGGCGGGTAATCCCTTCCTCGGCAATTTCAGCACTTCTGATGGCGGCACCATCAACCTTTGCACGCTGACCCCGGGGCCTTATGCCAAGAGCCTGTTTACCCATATGGGCCTTGAAGACATGATCGACGATGAGCGCTTTAACAGCGCTGAAAAGCTAATGACCAACTGGAAGGCTGCCAGCGACCGCATTGCCGCAGCTTTTGCCGAAAAGCCCTTTGCTTATTGGCGCGAACACCTGCGGACCTACACTGGTCAATGGGCCCCGGTGCAAAGCTTCC